>NZ_JBFUKF010000097.1:0-15616 GCF_056400985.1 Mucilaginibacter sp. P4_G9
GGTTAAAACGCTGCCTAAAATGCAGGACGCTGCTACCTCCCCCGAATTGAAGAATGCTTTTGGTAACCACCTGTCACAAACCCAAAACCACGTCAGTCGCCTGGAGCAGGTGTTTGGCATCATTGGTGAGGATGTGGACACCACCAAATGTCCGGCGATGGCAGGTATTGTGGACGAAGGCGAAGATATCATTGACGATACGGAAGAAGGCACCGCCCAGCGCGATGTTGGCCTCATCTTTGCCGGTCAGAAAGCCGAGCATTATGAAATTGCCACCTATGGCGGAATGGTGACACTGGCAAAGACACTGGGTTATAATGACGCTGCAGATATCCTGGGTCAAACTTTAGCAGAAGAAAAGGATGCTGATGCTTTACTCACTCAAATCGCTGAAAATAATGTGAATTACCGGGCCAGCACAGAACCCAAAAAAGAAGGATTCTTCTCCTGATGATAAGTATAACCTTTCCGATAAAAGGGCTTTGGCAATACTGCCGGGGCCCTATGAAATGCGAACGGTTGGAACTATTTCAAAATATTTAAAAATAACGGTATGCACATCATCACAGGGGGAACTGGTCACGTTGGTTCGGCTTTAACTGAAGCCCTACTTAAAAAGGGCGAAAAAGTAACGATTATCTCAAGAAGCTCGGAAAAAGCGCAAGAGTGGATAAGCAAAGGAGCAAACTTTGCAGTTGCTGACATTTATGACACGACTGCCCTTCACGAAATTTTCAACAAAGGTAAAACAGTCTTTCTATTAAACCCATCAGCAGATCCGATGACCGATACAACCCTTCAGGAAAGAAAGACAGTTACATCGTTAGTGGAAGCGTTAAAATATTCGGGAGTCGAAAAGGTTGTTGTTGAATCTACTGCAGGTGCGCAGCCAGGAAATAATAATGGCGACTTGGGTATATTGTATGAATTAGAGCAACAAATTTCAAGGCTGTCCTACCCTTATAGTATTATCCGTCCGGCATATTACATGAGTAACTGGGATAGCGCACTTAAAATGATTACAAAGAATGGGGAGTTGGTCTCGTTTATTCCTGCGGAATTAAAAATACCCATGGTGGCACCAAAGGACATTGGTGAATTGGCAGCAACATTAATGACAAAAAAGGACAGTCCAAAATTTAATCAAATTCAAGGTCCAGAAACGTATTCTCCGAATCATGTAGCAACGACCTTTTCTAAAGCGCTTAACAGAGAGGTAAGGGTGAGCGTAGTACCCAAAGAGAAATGGAAAAACACTTTTAAAGCCATGGGCTTTTCCGAACGAGCAGCAGAATCCTATTCCCGTATGACTGAAATAAGCGTTAATAGTTGCTTTGAAATGCAAGGTGATTTTGTAAAAGGTGCCACCACCCTACAACAATATATTGATGATTTAGTTAAGAAAACGAACGTACAACATTGATATTACAATTTAGTTAAGTAAATATTTGTCCTTTTACAATCGGTTCCAAAACTCCCTAAACTGATAAGGGAAAGGATTGAAATGTTCAGTTTCTTCCGGAAACTCGACAGACTTAGATAGATCTTTAACAAGTTTTAGTACGTCTTGCTGATTCAAAAATCTTCTCACCTGAAAAATCGACTATGAGAATTGGATTTGTTTCGTTTGAAAAAAATGTACGGGTTGACTGTCCATAACTTGTTCGTCTGGGGACTTTAAAGGGAGAATGACATAATAAGCAACGCTGTCATGAGTTCTGTGAACAAAGGTATTTACGTATGTGGTGCTGCAAGCTAGGCTTGCTGTTAGTTCGAAAATAAAATGAGCAATAGCTTAGTTCATAATAATATTCTCTGCACTTTATCTAAAGGACAAAAATTACTTGATAACAAAACAACCGGCAACTAATTGAGAAACATTAGCCGCCGGTAGTAGTTATAAACTTGTAATATTAATTGGGGTTTCTGTAAAATATAGCCTGAACGCTAGATAATACCAACTATTATATATGCTCTACGTCAGTAAATTTAACCAGCACTACATACGTTCCTTCCAATTTGACTTGCCACGACCATCTTGGATTTACAGAGAAAGTTGCCGTGGTGGGGAGGCCGGCAATTGGTTTAACAAACTTGCTTGGTATCCTGTAATACATCAAAAATCCCCAGTCGGTTGTTGGTGTTACATACTTTGCCAATGGGAAAGGAGCCACTTCAAAGTCGCAGATCATGGAAGTATCGTTCTTTGTAACCGGGTTAAACTTGGCATAGTTTTCAAATACCGGCCTGTCGCCCCGCTGTATGATCTCGCCTGTCCTGGGGTTAAATGGTTTATTATTTTTATCAACCATTTTTAAAATTACCCTTGCGCCGTCGGCAGATATCCTGGTACAGGTTACTACAGGATTTTTAAGCGGTGTAACGGCCCCGGTGGCATCATCAAAGGCATTCGCAACATCATCAGTAATTGCAAAAAGGTCATCGGTGGTAGGGTCAACAACGTTAATGTTAGCCAACGACGGGAATACTTTAGTACCGGTAGGGTTTGTAAACTGTATATCAAATGTGTACCTGCCAAGCGGTAAATTTATCGATGCCTTATTAAATGTTAATTGGCCGCTAACCTCGTTAAATGACATAGGGGGTACTGTTTTGGTTTCCCTTTTCGCGTTTAACTGTGCCACCGTGGTATCTGTTGCGGCATCAAAAGATAAACCTTCTTTAAATGTCAATATCTGGTATGGCGTGGTAAATTCCTTTGGGGCAGGGCTGCCATCAACACCTCTTAAATTAAGCATTTTAAAGCTGTATGGCGGTGTTGAACCATCGGCATTTATCCTGTCAGACTGGTAAAGGATCAGCCCGCGTTTGGCCAAAAGCTCGTTATCCTTATAACGGATAGCGTCGCTTTGAAAACCGGTCGGGATTTTTTTACAGGCTACAACACTTCCTAAAAGCATTATGCCAAGAATATATTTTTTTACTTGCATATAATTTATTTTTTAGATACAGTGTGTATAAAATCTACCTAATACACACTGTATTAGATTATTGTTAATTAATTACCGGTTGATTGTGCATTGAAAAACAAACGATGGTAGCCATTTAAAACGTGAACTATCCCGGTAGTGGTAATAATGCCGGAAGTTTGAACATCAACAGCCTGGTCTTTTTCGTCATCGGGAATAGTACTTGGGTCAAGCTGCAAATCGTCCCTTGATCCGATTACCTTTATGTAATTAACATAATCAACATGATCTACATAGCTGCCATAGTCAAATGACCGACGAAACTTGATCAGGTACTGTATGGCAGAATTAGGCTTTCCTGGCTTTGCCGGGATAGGGCCAAGTAAACTATTATAAAGCTTACCCGATACGGTGATCTGGTCCCGGTTTATTTTGCCTGCAAACATGTAGGTTTTTAAAGAATCGCTTAATTCTTTTGATGGAATGTCCTTAATACCAAAATCAAAGTTTTCGTTCCCCGTTTCAAGCGACTTTTGAAACTTTTTGGCTGCTACATAGGGTACAATACCATAGTTGGTGGTAACAAAAAAGGTAATGTTGCTGTTAACTACGTCCTTTAAGCCGGCCTTGTCAATGATCCTGACCAAAGAATCAAACTGGGGTTTTGATTTCAGGTAATCGTATGTTGTCATGTTAACATGTGGGTCGCTTACGCCGCCATCGTTTTTGTAGGCATCTTTTTTGCACGAAGCAATTAAAAAGACTGCAAAGCATAAACATAATATACTTATATATTTTTTCATGATGTTCTCTTGTTTAGTACTATACATTTTGTTACACTTTACCAAGCCAGTATTTAGTTTGTTTTAATAACGGGTTTTGCCTGAATAAAGCAGGATCAACCGGCCAGTAATAACCCTCGGCTTTAAATCGGGGCAATGTTAACCAGTCCACATGATTTTGGTATTCCCTGGTTCGTAGCAGGTCATAAAATATCTCGCCTTCCAGGTAAAACTCTTTACCACGCTCAATACCATATTCATACATCACATCGCTTAACGACCAACTGTCGTCTATCAAATACGGGTTCTTATCAAACCTTGTGCGCCAGTTATTTATGATTGTAATTGCGGCGGCTTTATTTCCTTTGTATAAAGCTATTTCGGCCTTTAACAACAGAAAATCACTTAACCTAAAGATGATCATGTTGTTGCTCAGGTACGGGTCAAGCTTTTGGGCCAGGTTTCTGTATATAACATTACTATACTTGGTACACATGGGCTGGGTAGAGGAAACCAGTTCAAAGTTTTCTTTATAACGTATATCGGTCGATCCGTCACCGTAATGATCACTCAGGTACCTTGGCACTACAAAATCGCGCGGGTTGGTAGTGCCCTGATTTATGTAGCTTTGGTTTAAAAAATTAATCCCGATACCTGCGTTTGAGCCTTCGAGCGTATTTTCACTCATATTAATTTCAAATATGCCTTCTGATGACCTGCCAACAAAAACGCTTTTATATTTGCTGGTGTCGGGAAGTGAATAACCTCCGCGGTTTATTAAAGCATTAATTGTTGTATCGGCACTGTTTACATCGGTAGGGTTTGGCACATCTGATGTTACATCAAGCATTGTTGCTCTCCAAAGGTATAAATGAGCAAGCAGCGCGTAAACCGCACCAGTGTTGGCAGTAACTTTGGCATCACCCGCACTGGCGTATGACCAGGTTAACAAACGTGCCGCTTTATGGCAATCATCCTCTATCAGTTTCATTACATCAGCTTTTGGGCTTCTTGCTAATTGAGGAGCAGTAAGCGGATCGTCATAAGCTTCGGTAACAATCGGAACATCGCCCCATACCCTAACCATCATAAAATAACTTAGTGCTCTTAAAAATAAAGCCTGTCCAAGTATGTCGTTTCTGAACGCAGTAGGATTATCTACAGCTTTCAACTGATCATCAGTCATTTTCGACACATTTTTAATCACAATGTTAGACATCGCAATAGCTTTATAGTAATTGGTATAGTTACCCAAATTCTGCAGGTTATATTGAAATGTGTAATCGCCATTTTGTATACCTTCAAGCCCATCGCCATTATATTGAATAGTAAAATAATTTTTAGCAACGGCTTCGCCGTACATATAATACCTATCGTTATAGTTAGTTATCGCARCGCGCACCAGTGCATAATTACCGGATATAGCATAACGGGCATCGTTCGCATTTTTCCAGAATACCTGCTGGTATGTTGAGTTTTTAGGTACTTGTTCCAGCAATTTCTTGCATGAACTTAGGCTTATAAAAACCAGTATACCACAAAATATGCTTAATTTTTTATATGTATTTCTCATCGTTATTTCTGTTATAGATTAATTTCAAAACCTAATGTATATTTACTTGGAATAGGATAGCCCCCGCCATTATATTCGCCGTAAGGGTTTACAGCTTCGGCATCCGGCAGGTTTTTAGATTGCTGGAACATTTTCACGTTATCGGCAACAACGTATATTCTAAATTTGCTTAAGCCAAGTTTTTTTAATGCATTTTTTGGAAAATCATACCCGGCGTTTATACTCTTAATCCTAAAATATCCTCCTTTTGTAAGAAAAAATGTTTGGGCACTGGTATAGTAATATCTGTAGGTTCCTATATCATATTTAGCATACGTTGCATTTGTATTAGTAGGGGTCCAAATATTAACCTTGCTTAAATCTGGTGTTGAATAGTAAACAAAATTGTTTACAGCATTACCATCCTGTGAATTTGCAAACCTGTCTGAGTCAAACAAGTTCAGTACATCCCTGTCAAAAGTGAATGTACAGAAAATGCCGAGGCTAAAATTCTTGTAGTTGAAGTTGTTGGTCCAGCCACCTGTGTATTTAGGGTTTGGATCGCCGGATACTTTTTTATCGGGGTTTATACCGCTGTTAAAAGTATCTATAAAGTAATCTCCATCCAAATCGGCCACGTAAAAATCACCCGCCTGGTATGTGCCGTTACCATTACGGTATTTTTCGCCCGTTAACGGGTTTTGAGGCACGCTTGCATTAGTTGGGAAAACACCTTTAGTTTGGTACAGGTAAAACGCGTTGATAGGACTACCCACTGATAAAACGTGCGATTTATCAAACCTGTCGCCGCTCAAAACCAAATCCCGGCCGCCATTTGGCAAGCTGGTGATAATATTTTTATTGTAAGAGATGTTTAAGCGGGAACCCCATCTGAAAGCACCTTCAAGCGGGTTTGCCGATAATGTTAATTCAACGCCTGAGTTACGCACACCAACAGAGTTGGTTAACGCTATATCGTAACCGGTTGTTACCGGCAAATTTACCCCAAAAAGCTGTAATGAATTCTCTTTATCATACACATCAAATTGAATTGCGTATTTACCGTTTTGTATTTCAAGATCAGTACCTATGTTCCATTGTTTTGACCGCTGCCAGCTTAGGTTATCCTGGGCCGCGCCATCATAAAAATTAGGGGTTACAGATGTTACACCATTATAGGAGGTAGCACCGCCATTGCCATCAAAACCACCGTTATTTACACTGTAAAGGTTATACTGCAGGTAGTTATTATTAGGCAAGCTACCAGATGTACCAAGACTTGCCCTTAATTTAATCAGGGTGAAAATAGTACTTGGATTATCTTTCATAAATGATTCTTCGGATATTAACCAACCAACTGATGCGGCCGGGAAAAAACCCCATTTATGATTTTTGCCAAAGCGGGATGAACCATCAGTTCTTGCGCTTAGTGAAAACAGGTAACGGCTATCATAATCATAAGAAAGCCTTGAGTAATAAGATACTAAGCCGTACGCCTGGTAATCAGAACTGGCACCAATTTTTGATTGCTGGAAACCGTTAACAACCTGGATATTATCTGACGGGCCGTTATAACCAGAGGCTATAGTATTTTGAAATTGGTTATAGTTAATATCCTGCCCTACAATAAAGCTTATGGTATGTTTTTTAAATACATTATTATAAGTTAAAAAGTTAGACGTGGTTACCGCAATAGAGTTGTCGGCATAGCTATATGAATAGTTACCCTGGTTATTTTGTAACAGATCGCTCCTGCTTAAATCCCTGCGGTTTGTGTTATATAAATAGGATGACTGCGAGTTGAATGAAAGGTGTTTAGAAAAATCATAAGATAAATTTAAATTGAATGTAAATTGATTACTTATGTTTTTATCTAAATTCTGGCTGTAAGCCCCCAAATAATACGCCTTTTTATCAGGGTCTAAATTCAGCAATGATGAAGGCATATTTCCCGATCCCAAACTTATTGGGCTGGCGTTATTACCATTACCCCTGGCATTATCCGTGCGTGAATAAGCTACCAATGGGTTAATAGTTAATTTACCGTTAAGCGCGTGAGAAATAAGATTTAACCTGGTTGAGAACCGTTTAAATCCTGTGGCCCTGATAATACCTTGCTCGTTATAATAACCGGTACTGAAACGATAAGTTGAATTTCCGTTACCGCCACCGCTTAAGCTGAGATCGGTGTTGTTAATTTTCCCGGTTTGATAAAAAAGGCTCTGCCAGTCGGTGTTACCGTTAAAGGCCGAATTTAAGCTATCTGTTAAAATGTAAGGCAATTGTTGTTGCTGGTCATAGGTTAGCTGGCTTTGCAAAACACCCATTTTTTGCCTGCGTTCTGTAGTACCTAAGGTTACGTCCCTTAGGTTAGGGCGTTGTGTAAGCCCAACATATGACCCCAGCGTAACACGCGGTTCGCCGGATAGGCCTTTTTTGGTGGTAATCAATATAACCCCGTTTGCCGCCCTTGAACCATAAATTGCCGCTGCCGATGCATCTTTCAATACGTCGATAGTTTCAATATCAGCCGGGTTTATACCAGCCAGATAGTTGGCACCGGTACCTGCGCCCGGCCCTACGTATTGTTCTGTTGGTTGTGGCACACCGTCGACAACATACAAAGGGCTGTTTACCACGTTATATTCATCATAGCCGCTGCTTACTAACGAGTTACCCCTAACCGATACCGTTGGTGTTGCACCGGGCATACCCGAAAAGTTTTGCACGTTAACACCAGAAAGCCTGCCCTGTAAAAGTTGATCAAAACTTGCGGATGGCAGGTTAGCAAGCTCCTTTGCCGATATACTGGAAATAGCCGCTGTTGATTTTTTCCTGGTAATTTTCTGATAACCGATAAGTACTACCTCGCTCAGTGTTTGCTGATTTTCCTGCAGTACTAAAGTAACTGCGTTTTTGTCGCCAACCGTTACTTCAAAAGGTAAAAACCCTACGGTTGTTCCAACCAAAATAGCTCCGGCTTTGGTGGTCCGGATGGTAAATTCTCCTTTTTCATTTGTAGTAGTCACGTTTGTGGTACCCTTTTCGGTCACAGTAGCAGCTATAATAGGCAAATTGTCTTTATCTACTACTTTTCCCCTTACAACCGTTTGAGCAAACGCTAGCCGGGGAATTAGCCAACAAAGAAAAAGGCATACAATCAAGAGTTTCCTGTAGAAAGTAATTTTTTTTTTCATAGTTAATAGTTTTTTAATAAATAGTGTTAATTAATAAAATCAAAAATATATTTCAATATCCAATTATACATGTGTTATATTACCCAATTTCAGCATTATTTTAACATTTCTTAACACTTTAAATTTTGCAAATACTTCATTTATAACTATTTAAAAGAACATAGCATAGCCACTACAACCATTTGTCGCACTAACATATTATTACTAATAATAAATATAAAAACTTAGAAATATATAGTTAAATAACCCCAGCCACGTGGCATATTTGTGGTATCGAAAGCTTTATGTTTTATTCCTTTTTCGACATCAACAAGATAGTATTCGCTTTGGTTGCCGGCCACTCTTTTTCCGTACCAGAATTGTTTACCGTTTGATTGCCAGTTTGGCCTGATGCTATAATTAAGCGGCAGCTTTTTCCATGCCGAATCGAGCTTATCAAGATTGGCATAGGTTTGCAACATCTGTGCATGGCTGGGTGAGTACGGTGTAACCCCGCTTTGCTGCGCATAGCCTACAGCAGCAGTAAACACCGCAATAAACAAAAAGAGGAACAGGTACAAATGTCTGCCATGCATAGAGATAAGATTGGATTCACTAAATTAACTAAAACCGGCCCCTTAAATTTCAATAAATTATCAATTATTGACCAATAATTATCTATTTGTTAATAATATTGGCTTTCTTTTGATAAAAGCGTTTACCAAAAAGAGTTCTTTACAGTTTCAATTGATGCGATCTAATATTTAAATTAAAACGCTGCAACGTATGGGGTCAGGAAATCGTCTTGCCTGTTTTCAAAGAAACTCAGAATTGCAGAAACACCCACGCGATGCGGGGTAATTGCAAATAAGTCGTCGCCGGCTGTTCGCTCAAATTGATTAAGTGCCATTTGACCCTGGGATGGGTTTTAGGATTTGCTGCACCCGGTACAGATTGTCGGTAGCCTGTAGTATTTTGTCTTTTAACTTCGGGTTGTAGCTGGGGTGCTGTTTCAGGAAATCATGCACAATCTGGCAGGCTTCTTTGCTTTGGTAGCTGGCAAACACTGCGGCCAGCCATGATTGCGGAAAGAAAACGTCGCCGGTACGTTGAATTTCTTCAAGCAGTTCCAGGCTTCTGGGCAGGTATTTGATGGATGTGCGTTGTCTTAACGGGTGATTTAAATAACTCAGCCCGGTGGTTACCCAGGCTTCCTTTGCCCTGTTTGTGCGTTCGGACAGGCTGTTGAAAAATGCGTCGCGTTCCTGTACATTTAAGGAGAGTGCCGGCATGAGGAAAGCCAGCCTGTTCCTGCGTTCAGTATTGCTTATCCGGGCTTGCTGCTGTTTTAGTACCGAAGTAACTGTGTCACTTTTCAGGGCTATGGAAAGTGCCATGGCAGTATAATCATCTTCGGCCAGTTTAATGCCGGCGGGTGGTTTTTGGGTTAACCATATCTGGTAAATACGGCTTGTAGCTTCGGCACTTAAAGCGATGTTTTGGTAAGCGCCAAACAGTATTTTTTTATTATTCGCGGCTGTTTGCTGCTCCATTGCTTCCCATAGGGTATGTGCTAACCCGGTGCTTAAAGCCAGGCGGTCTTCGGGTAAGGTGAACGTCCAGTATATGCTGGTAAGATAACCGGTAAGCAGGCGCAGGTTCATCTCGTTTTTTTCTATGCTGATACGGTGCAGGTAAAGCTTTAATAATTCAGCCGGCTTGAAAGCACGCCCGGCCAGCATATGCTCATACGCATTTATATAAGCCGATGCGCGTTGCAGAGGGCTTTCCAGGTTAAACAGACTGGGCGTCATTGCTTTATCCGGGGGGAAGAGCCCGTAGCCCGCCCCATCCGAGTTAAACAGGATGAACGAGGGTTTTGCAAGGCCTGCCCCCGCCTTCAGCACGATTTGTTGTGCATTCATGTTGACAGGGAGGGCTTTGCAGTGATCCGGGTAAACCAATGTGAGCTGAAATACCTGCGGCCATAGGCGTTGTGCTCCTGCTTCCGGATGTTGGCTGATGACCAGGCGGCTGATTTTGTTTCCGCTATAATACGCTTTATATTCAAACACCGGCCTGCCGGGCTGGCTTACCCAGACCTTGTTCCAGGTATACAGGTTGGCCGTGCTGTATTTGCTCAGGATGGCGATCAGTTCGGGCCAGGTTGCATTGCCGTAGGCGTATTTTTTCAGGTATTCGCGTACGCCTTTCCGAAAATTGGTCTTACCCATCAGGCTTTCCAGCTGGCGCATCATAATGGGCGCTTTATGATAGATAATATTGCCGTAGAGCGAACCGGCCTCCTGTAAATTATCCAGTTGCTGACGGATAGGGTTGGCACCCATGGTCCGGTCAACTCCATAAGCCGCGGGGTAATGGTCCTGCAAAAATTTAAGGTTAAAGGTTTCGGCGCCCATCAATTTTTCGGTCACCTTATCGGCCATAAAGTTGGCAAACACTTCCTTCATCCAAACATCGTTGAACCACACCATGGTCACCATATCGCCAAACCACATATGTGCTGTTTCGTGCGAGATCAGGTTGGATCGTGCGATCAACTGATCTTTGGTCGCGCCTTCATCTAAAAACAAGCTGGAAGCCTTGTACTGTACCTCGCCCGGGTGTTCCATACCGCCAAACTGGAAATCAGGTATGGCCACAAATCCTACTTTTTGAAAGGGGTAAGGTATGCCTGTCCAGTTCTCTAAAAAGCTGATGGCATCCCGGTGGGCCCTGAATATGGAATCGGTGCTTAATTTGATTTTGGTGGAATCGGTTTCCCTGTGCAGAAATTCGGTGCTTCGTGTGCCGGTCACCTGCTTTACATCCGTATACTTCCCTGCGGTAAAGGAGAATAGGTAGGTAGGCAGTTTGTCGCTGCCATTAAAAAGGTAATTCCTGAATTCGCCCTCATCATTTACGTTCTTTAGGGTACCATTAGCTAATGCTTTCCATTCCTTTGGCACCTTCAGGCTTAAATTAAAAGTTGCTTTCAGGTCAGGCTGATCAAAACAAGGGAAAACGGTACGGGCGCGGTCGGGCACAAACAATGCATATAAATAATCATCGTTACGGTTTAATGATTCGTTACCGGCAATAAAATTAACCGTGATATCGTTACGCCCTGTCTTTAAATATTCAGGGGCAATAATGATATGTTCGTTCTTCGCCTCAAAAGGGATTGCTTTCCTTTGGGCCGACCGTACATTTTGAATGTGCTGCGCATCCTGCTTAAAATCCATTTGTAGCGGCTGGCCGGTGTCTTTTAAATTAAATGCGATATGCGCTACACCGGTGATATAATCAGCCCGGTTTAAAGGGACTATTAATGACAGGGTATATTCTACCTTACTGATGACCGAATGCCTGTACTGTGCCAATTGGTACGACACGCCTGCCGCTACAGGTATGGGTTTAACTTTTTGTTGCGCTATGGCTACCGCGTTTGAGCTCAGCAATAATAATATCAGTTTTAATAATTTCATGCGTTGATTTAATATCCTAACATCTGGGTTATCGCACCAATGCTCATCCAGGTCATGGTGCCCACGACCAGCACGCCTAAAATAGTAAGCCATAAAGGTTGCTGGTATGTTGCTATGATCTTTGACCGGTAAGCGGCAATCAGCATCACGCCAAGCGCAATGGGCAATATAAAGCCGTTTATGGCGCCGACGGCCAGTAGTATTTTCACCGGTTTACCTATCGCTAAAAAAATACAGCAGGATACGATAATGAAGCCTATAATAATTTCGCGGTTCCATTTTAATATCAGCGGACTAAAACTTCTGATAAACGAAACGGAAGTATAAGCGGAGCCGACTACGGAAGATATACCTGCTGCCCAGATGATCACCCCGAATAGTTTATAACCAATCTGCCCGGCGGCCAGTTGAAATACGGAGGCCGCCGGATTAGCGGGATCGAGCTGGCCGCCGGTAGTTACAACACCCAGAGCGGCGATAAATAACAACAGCCGCATGAGCGATGCTAACCCGATGGCACTTAACGCGCCACGATTAACGACAGGCAAATTTTGTTGTCCGGTTATCCTGGCATCCAGTAAGCGGTGTGCCCCGGCAAAAGTAATGTAGCCGCCTACTGTGCCGCCCACAATAGTTAGCACGGCTGTAAAGCTGAATTGGGTGGGATTCACCGCCCGGATTGCCGCTTCGGCCAGTGGCGGGTTGCTGATATAAGCAACATACAAGGCCAGCCCTATTTTCAGGCAACCCATGCATTTAGCAAACAAGTCCATGGCTTTGCCGGATTCTTTATAAATAAATATGCCTATGGCTACAATAGCGCTCATGGCGGCCCCCTGCCCTGCGCTAACGCCAAACAATACATTCAGGCCCAGCCCGGCTCCGGCGATATTCCCTATATTGAAAGCCATACCGCCCAAAAACACCAGGAACGAAATAAAATAACCCAGGCCGGGTAAAAGCTGGTTGGCGATATCCTGCGCTGGCTGATCGGCTACGGTAATAATGCGCCAGATATTTAACTGGGCAATAGCATCAAGCACAACAGATAATAAAATCACAAAGCCAAAGCTGGCACCTAACTGTGCGGTAAATACAGCGGTTTGTGTTAAAAACCCGGGGCCGATAGCTGACGATGCCATCAGGAAAGCGGCGCCTGTTAAAACGCTCCAATTGTGCTGCTTTTTCATTTATTGGGCCGGGGCTTTTATACTGATACCTTCGGATTTCAGCCTTTCGCTGATCTTTTTGGCAAATTCAACCGCATATGCGCCATCACCGTGCAAGCATAGCGTTTCGGCTGTCAGGCTGATGGTTTTTTTATTGGCCGATATGACTTGTTGTTGTTTCACCATCATGAGCACCTGGTTGATAGATTGTTGTTCGTCGGTAATCAGCGCGTTGCTTTGGGTGCGCGGGGTAAGCGAGCCGTCGTCCTGGTAAGTGCGGTCGGCAAACACTTCTGATGCGGTAGCCAAACCCA
Organism: Mucilaginibacter sp. P4_G9; assembly: GCF_056400985.1. Classification (NCBI taxonomy): domain Bacteria; kingdom Pseudomonadati; phylum Bacteroidota; class Sphingobacteriia; order Sphingobacteriales; family Sphingobacteriaceae; genus Mucilaginibacter; species Mucilaginibacter sp. P4_G9. The sequence continues at coordinate 13,412 of NZ_JBFUKF010000097.1, forward strand.
GTTTTTTAGCCCAGGTAATCATTTCGCTGTTGGCCAATCCGTATAAGATCAGCGAGGCATCAAAATCATGCACTGCCTCGGCAATAGCTTTAGCTAAATTAATATCTTTAGCGGCCATATTGTATAATGCCCCGTGTGCCTTTACGTGGTGAAGTTTTCCGTAAGCACCTTTAACAAAGCCCGATAAGGCTCCTATCTGGTACAGGGTCATCTGGTAAGCTTCATTAGCAGATATTTTCATTTCCCGCCTGCCGAATCCCTGCAAATCGGGTAAGCCGGGGTGGGCGCCAATGGCTACGCCTTTTTTAACCGCCATGCCAACCGTATGCTGCATTACTTCGGGGTCGCCGGCATGGAAACCGCAGGCTATGTTGGCCGATGTGATATAGTTCATCAGGGTATCATCATTGGGCATGGGGTAGTTGCCAAAGGCCTCACCCATATCGCAGTTCAGGTCTATGCTTTGCATTGATATCAATTTATAAATATTTGATTTGTACAGCAGTAGTTAGCTGATGTAACTGTTGTTCACGTTCAATATACAGCATTTCTGCTTCACGCCGGCTGATCTCTTTAAAATAAATGGCATCGCCTGGTTTTAGCTGGGCGCACAAGGGCATATCTACCCCAGCCACCTGCGCAATACGCGGATAACCGCCTGTGGTCTGGCAATCGGCCATTAAAAGCACCATACTGCCGCTGCTGGTAACCTGTATGGTGCCGGGCGTTACGGCTGTACTCAGCAATTCATCTTTCTTGAAACGCGCGATCGTTGCGCCTTCCAAATGATACCCCATACGGTTACTTTGCTGACCAATGCGATATGGTGTTGACAAAAGACCGGTGATACTCCGGCTATCAAACCAGCCAGATTCGTTTCCCGGTACCATTCTTATCGTTTTACGATCGGCAGGTAAAAAACTTTGCCGGGGTATGCTCCATGCGGGGTAACTGACCTTATCGTTTTTGAGGCTTTTTAATATTTTTTGTGTGCTGTCAGACAGTTTCCCATCATTTTTTAAGACATCTCCTTTTTTAAACGCCCGGCCATCCAACCCGCCAAAACCGGCGGTTAGGAAAGTACTTTTGCTGCCCAAAATTTCCGCCATGTCCCAGCCCCCTGCAACTGCCAGATAGGTGCGGCTGCCGGATGGGTTATTTGTTAATTTTATGGTTGTTCCAGATGGAATAAAAAGCGGGCGTCCGGCCGGTAATTCTTGTTCGCCTGATTTTAATATTGCACCATCGCCGGCATAAGCGATCAGCAAGTCGGTTTCGGAAATGAACTCCGCATCTGCATAAGTAAATTCAATTACCGCTGCGTTGTCTCTGTTACCTACAGCTTTGTTGGCAATCCGCGCCGATAGTGTGTCCATAGCTCCCGATACCGGCACTGCCTGTGAAAGGTACTGGTAACGCCCCATATCCTGTATGGTGCTCATGAAGCCGGGCTTTACTATTCTTATCTGCATATTACCCGGCTGATAATTTGTTAAATTCCTTTACACCGATGGCCTTGAAGATCACTGTATCGCCAGCCCTCAGTAGTGCTGGCTGGTCCCTTTTTACGTCAAACAATTTCACCGGCGTTTGCCCGATGATCTGCCAGCCGCCCGGGGTTTCCAATGGGTACACGCCTGTTTGCGGCCCGGCTATGCCGACTGCTCCGGCAGGTACGGACTTTCGTGGCGTTGCTTTGCGTGGGGTAGCCAAGCGTTCGTCCATACCGCCTAAATAGGCAAAACCAGGTACAAAGCCTATCATGTAAACTTTATAAATAGCAGCACTGTGCAGCTTAATTACTTCCGCTACGCTGATCTGATGCAGGCTGGCTACTTCGGCAATATCAGGGCCAAGGTTTTCGCCATAGCATACCGGGATAATAATGGTATCCCCTTTAACCGGTTTAATCGTTTTCTTTTGAAGATTTAAATCATTCAGGTAGGCCGATACTTTTTCAAAGCAGCCCGCGCCCGGTAAACGAGATTTGACAACTATAACAGGATCATAAAAAACAGTCAGGGTGGAATAGGCCGGTACGGTTGTATGGAAACCCGGAAATGGCTGCTGATAAAGCAATGCGTTTAAACTATTGACTGCGTCTGATAAATTCCCGGCAATTTGTTGTCCAAACTCTACGGTAACGGCTACTTCGCTTAAATGATAAATTTTAAAGACTCCGTCAGGCATGGGTATACTTAGCTG
>NZ_JBFUKF010000098.1:0-15610 GCF_056400985.1 Mucilaginibacter sp. P4_G9
ATCAGCCACCTGCGCAGCGTACACAACACATGCCATGGCCGACATACCCAATGATCCTGAAGACTACCAGCTCGCACGAGGAAGGCGCAGAACGTTTTTGGGGGGTTAATACCCTGGAATTCCTGGGCGACGAAAAAGGCAACCTTAGGGCATTAAAAGTTGTTGATGTGTCCTGGGAGCAGGATGTTATGGGCCGGCCTTTAAAATTTGCTACAGTTGAAGGCTCTGAGCGCGAAATACCTTGTCAGCGTGTATTCCTGGCAATGGGTTTCCTTTATCCTCAGCCTACTGGTTTATTAGCACAATTAGGCGTTGAACTCGACGAACGCAAGAACGTAAAAGCTAAAGAGGGCGTTTATCGTACCAATGTAAGCAAAGTGTTTGCCGCCGGCGATATGCGCCGCGGGCAATCGCTGGTTGTTTGGGCCATTTCTGAGGGCCGCGAAACCGCCCGTAAGGTAGATGAGTTTTTAATGGGCCACTCTTTACTGGAAAGCAAGGATGCCGTTAACCAGTTTGACCAGGTGTTTTAAAAGATCACCTGTTCTGCTGAAGATATAACCACTTTGTAATACCTTTTTGGGTATAGCAAAGTGGTTTTTTTATTTGATGAATCGAGCTTCGGAAAGTTGTACCTCCATGTTTTTCGGTTTTGCTCTCTTGTTGCTATAACTGGCGTTACTAATAATTACGTTATCTGGTAAACCAGACAGGAGTTTTTTTGTTAAACCTGAACAATAGCATAATCTAATTATAAATGAAGCAAATAACAGGTCTTATATTGGGCGCGGTTACCCTGGTTTTGGTTCAATCGTGTCAGAGTAACAAACGGGCGAATAATTATAATAATAAAGTACTTGTTGATGACAGCGGTTTGTTATTTCTTAAAAATGGTACAGAAGCAAGTACTGCAACGGTGAAAGCATCAGGATTGGCTATTTCCAACTCAAAAAATCAGCAGGTAATCCAGTTTGCAAAAGCCATGATAGATGATCATACCTTGCTTGCCGATGACCTTAGAAAATTAGAGACTGATAATTTTGTAGCTGCTACGGATACAATATATCCCGCCCATTTGCAAATGATATCCAACCTGGAAAAAAAGAAGGCTGCAGATTTTGATAAAGCTTATTTAGAAATGATTATAGGCCAGCATGAGCAACAAATAAACCTGTTTAAAGCTGCCACGCAGGAAAAAAGTTCAAATGTATCGGCATTTGCGCAGAAAACTATACTGTCATTACAAGCCCATCTCGATTCGGCTAAAATGATCAGTGCAACCTTAAAATAGTTTTAATTGCTGTTGTATTGGCGGCTTTGCTTTACCCATCACCGTTCTGCCTCCATATTTCCAGGAATCTTCACGTTCTTTGGCTATTACCTCGTCGAAATTTGTATTAGGTATAAAGTCTTTTTCAGCATTTGCCGCAATTTTATGTAATCGTTTTATAGCCTCGTTTTGCTCAGACAAGCCCAGCTTTGCTTTGTAAACCGCGTTTTGCAAGGTGCTGATGGTTTCATCATAAACTTTAATAGGTACCGGGAAAGGATGGCCATCTTTACCGCCATGCGCGAAAGAAAATCTGGCCGGATCTTTAAACCGCGATGGTGTGCCGTGAATCACCTCGCTCACAAGCGCCAATGATTGCAAAGTGCGTGGCCCAAGGCCTTGCAATAACAGCAGATCCTCAAAGTCGGCGGGCTGTTTTTCATGCGCAAGCCAAAGTACCGCGCCAAGGCGTTTAAGGTCCACATCTTTAGCCTTTACATCATGGTGATTGGGCATAATCAGTCTGCCAATCTCCCTGATCATCACCTCCGGGTTTTCACCTGCAATCTGCATCACGCCATTTCTGGCAGAGTCAGCAAGCTTATCTGTCATATTCAGTATCAAACCGGTATTTTTTCCGTAGATAGAAGTATGCGGATCATCCACAAAAGAGGTGAGGTGCTCCGAATGCCAGTGGTAGCGTCGGGCTGTACTGCTGGCATCACTCATACCTTGTTGCACTACGGCCCATTTACCGGTATCGCTTAATATAAAATTGTGTGTATACAATTGGAAACCATCTTGTATGGCTGTATTATCAACCTTGGCGCTCAGTTTGCTGCATTTAACCAGGTAGTTACCGTCAAGCCCTGTAGATTCGCTGATCTTTAACAGTTCTGCCGGAGTTTGTTTGGAGTGCTTGCCCTTGCCGCCGCAAATGTAAATACCCAATTCTCGGCTATGTGGATTAATGGCCCGCTTCAACGCACCCATTACAGAGGTAGTAATTCCGGAGGAATGCCAGTCCATCCCCATAACAGCGCCCAGACTTTGAAACCAGAACGGGTCGCTTAAACGACGCAGCACTTCGTCTTTACCATAGTCAATCACAATATTTTCGATTACAGCGAGGCCTAACTTTGCCATACGTTCGGCAAGCCATGTGGGTACATAGCCGTAGTGTAAAGGTAAGTCAGCACTGCCAGATCGTTTCATGCTAACAAAATTAGTAAAAATTACCCGGTTTTAAGATTTTTGRAGATTAAGTAAAAAAATAGTGCAGGTTTGTCCAACAGGATAGAAACACGTTTACAAATCTTCAAATAAAATCATTAATCATCAGCATCCGCTTCTCCCGCATACATATCATCAATATCCGCACCGTATTTCTTTTCGATCACTTTGCGCTTTGCTTTCATGGTAGGCGTAATTTCGCCTTCTTCCATACTGAAAGGGTTGCGCTTTACTTTGAACGATTTTACGCGTTCAAATTTGGCAAGTTCGTTGCTTAGTTTACGAATGTCCTGGCCAATCCAGTCGATGATCTCTTTATCCTCAATAAACACTTCTGATCGTTCGAAAAATTCGTTTTTCAGATTAAAGGTTTCCTGCAGGGTTTCTTTGCCGGGCACTATAATAGCTGCAATGTACTCGCGTTTATCGCCCACTAAAAATACCTGTTCTATTTTGGGGCTTTTAAGATAGGTGTTTTCAACCGGAGTAGGATAGATGTTTTTGCCATAGGCGTTCACCAGCATATTTTTAAGGCGGTCGGTAATTTGCAGGTTGCCCCGAAAAAAGCGGCCGATATCGCCGGTATGGAACCAGCCATCAGCATCAATCACCGTAGCTGTTTCCCCTGGTTTATGCCAGTAGCCTTTCATTACACAGTGGCCGCGTACAATGATCTCGCCTTCTTCGGTAACCAGGTCTTCCCTGAAATTATCGTGGGTTTGTATGGTATAGATCTTTTTGGTATCCACGTTTTGAATGGCAACTTCAATACCCGGAATAATACGGCCAACAGTGCCATAAATTACCCTGTGCCGTTCGGTAACGGCCATAACCGGAGAAGTTTCTGTTAGCCCAAAGCCTTCCAGTATCACAATACCCAGATCGCCAAAAAATTCGCCGATATTTTTAGGCAGTGCACCTCCGCCAGATACCATGAACTGTAATTTACCGCCGGTTTTTTCTTTTATCTTGCTAAATACCAGTTTTTCTGCTATCGCGTGCTGGGTTTTTAAAATAGGCCCGGGTTTTTTACCTGCTTCCAGCACCAATCTTACCTTTTTACCAATCTCAAACGCCCATAAAAATATTTTGGTTTTAAGGCCTCCCGCTGATGTTCCGCTTTTGATGGCTTTATCGTGTATGCGTTCGAGCAGGCGGGGTACGCAGCATAATATGGTAGGTTTAACCTCTGCCATGTTTTTGGCCAACAACTCTAAACTTTGGGCAAAGGCAATTTGTGAGCCTTTTAAAATGGCAATATGATAAATGGTACGCTCAAACACATGCGATAAAGGCAGGAACGAAAGGAAACGGTCGTTCTTTGATACAAACGGAATCTGGATAACACTGTTTAAAGCATTTTGGGTAAGGTTATAATGAGTAAGCATCACTCCTTTAGGGATCCCAGTGGTACCAGATGTATAAATAAGGCAGGATAGATCTGTAGGTAAAATAGCTTCACGGGCAGCGCTAATGGCTTTGCGATATTGCCCTACCAATACCAACCCCTCGCTGATCACCTGGTCGAACCCGATAACACCCGCATTAAGGTTTAGCTTACTGCTGTATTTTTCAAAATCATCAAATGCAGGAATAATGCGGATAAGTGAAGCGCAGTTGTTGGCTATTTTAAGCACCTTACGGAAAAGGAAGGGATTGCCGGCAATAATGGTTTTAGCGCCGGAATCATTCAGGATATATTCAATTTCGTTTTCGGTAAGCGTTGGATATATAGAGGCATTAATCGCACCTATCTGCTGYAGTGCCTGGTCATAATAAACGTAGTTTGGTCCGTTTTCGATAATGAGAGAGAGCCGGTCGCCTTTTTGAATACCCAGGCTAAGTAACCACGCAGATATAGCATCAATCTTTTCTAACGCCTCGCCGTAACTGATCTCTACCCAGGTATCATTCACTTTATGGATCATAAAGGTTTGGCGTTCCGGGTGAATATGGGCTACTGTATTGCGTATAAATGATGGAATAGTTGATAGATCGCTTACCTGGCTCATTAAGTATGAATGATTTATATAAGCATCAAACTTATGTTTTTTAAGCTAAATACTAAAATGAAATAATGCTTTACTTAGCCTCCGGCATAGGGGTGGCCAAATACTCTTCCAGCATGGCAACAAACAGCTCCGGTACTTTACTATCGGGATTTGGCGACATCGCTTCACCCATATAACTGCCATGGTTATCAGGAAATATTGACAACCGGCCATGAGGTAACAAGCGGTACATCTCTACGGCATGTTCGGGGCGCACCACGTCCTGGTCGCCAACAATTACCAGCGTTGGGGCCTGTATCGATCTGATGTCGCTGTCTTTCCAATCTACGAAAGTTTGCATCCTCCCGGCATCATTATCGTGCATGCTTTGCAACCCGGCCTGGGTATTACCAGGGATACTTAAATATGCATCCTGGTATAATTTGGGCATTTGTTCCAGTTTCGCATGCTGCATCCCTTCCCAAAACCAGGAGTACATACCTTCACGTTTATAAAATGACGATGCCAGGATAAGTTTGCGCACACTTTCGGGATGTCTTAAGGCTATTTTCATGGCTGTATTACCTCCGTTGCTGAAGCCCAGGATATCTGCTCCGGTAATGTTCAGTTGTTTAAGCAGTTCGGCTACATCATCCGCGTCCTGCTCAAAACTTGTAGGGACGTCCCTGTCGCTTGTATGCCCGTGAGCCTGAAGCTCTACAGCTATAACCTTATGAGTTTTGGCAAGCATCGGCATTATCTTCCCAAAAGAAGTTTGTATGGTTGACCCGCCACCATGGATCAATACCAACGGCTGACCGCTACCATGGATCTCGTAATACATTTTTATGCCGTTTACATTGGCATAGCGGCCCATTTCCTGGCCCTGGGTTTTATTGGCTGTTGTCATAGCTATCAGGATAAAAACGGTGATTTTAATAAAATGGTTAAACAAGTTTTGCATGAATCAAATATACTATTGGTTATTAAAACAATAAATGGCTCGTTGCGACAATTGCAGATCCGTTTCCGACAGTTTTATAAGCGTTTACCGCGTGTTTATAAATCCCATTGGTAACAATTCATTTACAAAACAAACAGGCCCCCAAATAAGCGTGTATTTATTACACAGTGATGAGTTATAAATACTAATATTGTATTAGCCAATTAGTCTGCCGATACATTTTTGCCACTATATAATACGTTTTTATCATTAAGGATCAGCTTTTATGTGGAGTTTTTAATAGGATATATTGCTGTGGCAACCGGTAGGTAATAAATTAAACATCAACTAATCTCTCAAATAATGTCTTTAARATTAAAACTCACCTCTATTTTATTGATAGGGCTCAGCTTTGGGCTATATTCTTTTAAAAAGCCTGTACCCATGCAGCACGTACTGGTTTTTTCAAAAACATTGGGCTGGCACCATTCCTGCATCCCTTTTGGTATAGCTGCTATTCAAAAGCTGGGTAAAGAGAATAGTTTTGAGGTGGATACTACTGCTAATGCTGAAGCTTTTACTGATGATAATTTAAAAAAGTATGATGCCGTAATATTTAACTGCACTACCGGCAATGTGCTTAATGCTGTACAGCAAGCAGCCTTTGAACGCTATATACAGGCGGGTGGCGGCTACGCGGGCGTACACTCTGCTGCCGATACCGAATACGATTGGCCATGGTACGGCAAACTGGTTGGGGCCTATTTTTCAAGTCACCCCAATAACTCCAACATTCGGAAAGCAACTATTGATGTTACTGACAGAACAAACCCGATAACCGCAAACCTGCCCGCCCGCTGGGAGCGTGCCGACGAATGGTATAATTATAAATCCATTTACAGTGGCATTCATGTGCTGGCCAGTTTGGATGAGAATACGTATGATGGGGGCACCAATGGCGCAAATCATCCTATTACCTGGTTTCATGAGTTTGACGGCGGTCGCTCATTTTACACAGGGTGTGGTCATACCGATGAAAGTTACAGCGATCCTTTGTTCCTGGGTCAGCTGTTGGGTGGTATCCGGTATGCAATGGGTAATGGCAAAACGTTGGATTATGGTAAATCCTATTCAAAGGTATCGCCCGATCAAACCCGATTTATAAAAACTGTGTTGGTTAGTAACATTGCATCTCCAATGGAGCTTGCAACGGCTAAGGATGGGCGCGTGTTTTTTACCCAGCTGATGGGTAATTTCTCGGTCTATAATACCCATACCCGCCAGTTTAAGGTAATCCATAAATTCCCTATTACTTATGAAGGAGGGACAGGGGTTATTGGTTTAACGCTCGACCCTAAATTTGAAAGTAACCAGTTTGTATATATTTATTACATGCCAGCCGGGCAAACTGTCGAACCGCTCAATTTCCAGCTCTCGCGCTTTAAGGTTAGCCCTACAAATGTACTCGACCTAAAATCAGAAAAGGTCCTGTTAAAAGTTCCTGTGCAAAAAGTGAGTGGCGCCCACCATGGCGGCTCATTAGCCTGGGATAAAAATGGTAACCTGTATTTATCAACGGGAGATAGTTCGAGCCCTTTCCCGGCTGATGGTTATGCCCCGTTGGATGAGCGCCCCGGCCAGGAGCATTATAGTTTGGATGCACAGCGTAGTGCAGGCAATACCAATGATTTTAAAGGTAAAATATTAAGGATCCACCCGGAAGTTGATGGTACCTATACTATACCCGAGGGCAACCTTTTCCCTAAAGGCACGGCCAAAACCAAACCCGAGATTTATGTGATGGGCTGTCGTAACCCTTACAGAATAGCGGTAAACCCGGTAACTTCGGTGTTATATTGGGGCGAGGTTGGACCGGATGCAGGTAAAGATTCGCCGCGCGGCCCGCGTGGCTACGATGAATTTAACCAGGCCCGCAAGGCCGGGAATTTTGGCTGGCCATATTTTGTGGGCAATAACTTTGCCTATTCGCATTGGGATTTTGTAACCAATACGCCGGGCCCAAATTTTGATCCCAGGGCGCCGGTAAATAATTCGCCCAATAATACGGGCTTAAATCTGCTGCCTCCGGCCACACCAGCAATGATCTGGTACCCGTATGCTGCCTCTGATCAGTTTCCCGAATTAGGGATGGGGGGTAGGTGCGCTATTGGCGGTGATTTTTATGAGTACGATGCTAATGTTAAAAACCCGAATAAATTCCCTGAGTATTTCAGCGGTACATTATTTATGGCCGATTGGATGCGTAACTGGGTTATTAGTCTGAAGTTTGATAAGGATGAGAATTACCTCCGTAACGAAGCCTTTATGCCAGCTAATGGCGATTTCAGGCGGCCAATTGATATGCAATTTGGTCCTGATGGTGCATTATATATGCTGGAGTATGGTTCTGTTTATGGTGCGCAAAATGAAGATGCCCGCCTGGTGAGAATTGAATATAATACAGGTAATCGCGCACCTGTTGCTAAGGCTGGCATCACAGATACGGCTATGCAATCCTACTATCAGCATACCAAATATTTGACAGCCGAATTGAAGGAAATGCCCGTTAAAAAGGAAATTTCAGGGCAGGCTCCGCTTAGGGTAGCCTTTAATAGCAGGGATAGTAAAGACCAGGACGATGATGATGCGATAACCCACCAATGGTTGTTTGATGGTAAAACAGTAGGCGCAACAACTGCAGCTGCAAGCTATGTTTACACTAAACCAGGTGTGTATAAAGCTATATTAAAGGTGAAAGACAAAGGGGGACTAACAGGCCGGGATACCATAATAGTAAGAGTTGGTAATACCAGGCCTGTTGTAACTATTGCCAGCACTGATAACAAATCTTTTATCTGGAAAGGCCAGCCCTTTAAATACAAAGTAGTAGTGAAAGATAAAGAGGATGGCAGGATTGATCCTAAACGTGTAAAACTATTTTACATCTATAACCCGCAGCCACCTGCAGATGGTAAAACCGCGCAAAGTCTGGCGGCTTTGTCGGCAACAGAGGTTAGCTATCCGGGTAAGGCCTTAATGGCATCAAGCGACTGCAAATCGTGCCATATGATTAATAAACTTGCCGTTGGCCCAAGCTTTACGGCTATAGCAAACCGCTACAAGRCAGAAAAAGGCGCTACCGATAAGCTATCTAAAAAAATAATTGCTGGTGGCGCAGGCAGCTGGGGAACCGAGCATGTAATGAGCGCTCATCCGCAATTGTCAAAGGCGGATACAAAAGAGATTGTAAAATACATATTTTCTTTAACTGATAAGAAGGGCAAGGCGATGCCATTACCTTTGAATGGCAGCCTGAACCTGAAATTTAACGATACCGAGCCACATGGACAGTACACCATACTGGCATCTTACACCGATAAAGGCGGCAAAGTAGTTGGTCCGCTAACGGGCACTGATGTGGTTACTTTACGCACAGCAGATGTAAAGGCTATTTATGCTGATGAACTGAAGGGCTTCAATCGTTATAATAACGACCTTTCACAGGGCAGTCATAAGTCATTTGCATTATTCAGGGATGTCGATTTAACAAATATCAAAAAGCTCAGCTTCCAGTATGCATCAAAGGGCATCGATGGCGAGATTGAGGTTCGTATGGATTCCCAGGCCGGGCCGGTTATTTGCTCTACTGTTTATGGCGATACAGGCGGCTGGGATAAACAGGCCTGGTTAAGTGGTGATGTACAGAAACCAATTACCGGCAAACATAATGTATTCATATTTGCTATTAAACGTACCAGACCAAATGACGGGATCCTAAAATTAAGCGATATTCGGTTTGATCAATAATATTCAATAATTAAGTAAAACGCTGGTCATGAAAAAATTATCTGTAATAACAATGGCTTGCCTGGCAATGGGTTTGCTATCAACGCAAACTTTCGCGCAAAGTGGCAAGCCGGTTTTTGTTGGGTCCGTTGGTGTACAAGCCTATACTTTTCGCGGCAGTATGCCTAAAGCTACTATAGCTGTGCTGGATACCATTAAAGCCATGGGGATAACCGAGCTGGAGGGCCAGGAGCCAAAAGGCATGCCGCCCGAAGAATTCAGGAAACTGTGTAATGAGCGCGGTATAAGCATTCCATCTATTGGTGCGGGGTATGATGATATTGTAAAAAGTCCGGGCGATGTTATTAAGCAAGCCAAGATACTGGGTGCTGAATATGTAATGGTGGCCTGGATTCCTCACGGTAAGGAGTTTACACTGGAGGATGCCAAAAAGGCTGTTGAAGATTTCAACCAGGTAGGGCAGATCCTCGCAGAAGCCGGACTTACCTTTTGCTACCATAATCATGGTTACGAATTTGGCCCTTATGAAGATGGTACCCTGTTCGATTATATCGCCAAAAACACCAATCCTAAGTATGTATCCTTCGAGATCGACCTTCTATGGTCGTTCCATGGCGGGCAGGATCCGGCTAAGCTGATAAGCAAATATCCATCGCGCATTAAACTGATGCACCTGAAAGATATTCGCAAAGGTGTGGCCAATGACCTTACCGGGGGAACCGATACCAAAAATGATGTAGCATTAGGCACAGGGCAAATTAATATTCCCGAGGTACTGAAGGCTGCAAGAAAAGCAGGTGTTAAGCACTATTTTATTGAGGATGAAAGTCCGTCATATGCTACCCAGAYACCGGTTACCATAGCCTATATCAAGAGTTTAAAATATTAAGAATGACCGAGGGATTAAACAGGCGACAGGTGTTAAAAAAGCTGGGTTTAGCGGCAGGTGCGGCTGCGTTGGGCAGTAATGTTGCTGCATCGATTAAGGTGGATAAGAAAAACGATCATGGTTTTGTGTATTCGCTAAATATGAGCACTATCCGTGGTCATAACCTTGGTTTTGTGAAGGAGCTGGAAGTGGCCGCTAGCGCAGGTTTTACATCTGTAGAGATCTGGCTGGATACACTGCAGGCATATCTACAAAACGGCGGTTCGTTATCCGAAGCAAAAAAAATCATTGACGGCCTTGGACTTAAGGTGGAGGATGCCATAGGCTTTGCACCCTGGATAGTTGATGACGACGCGATCCGGCAGAAAGCCCAGGTACAGTTACAGGCAGATATGGATATGCTGGCTAAAATTGGTTGCCACCGCATAGCGGCCCCGCCTGCAGGTGCCACAAAACTGCCCGCTATTAGCCTTGATACCATTGCCGAACGTTATCATGCTATCCTTAAAATGGGTAAGCAGAGCGGTGTTATCCCACAGCTGGAAATGTGGGGAGGTTCGGTAAACCTTAAACAGGTGAGCCAGGTGCTGTATGTGGCAGCAGCCTGTGGCGATGCTGATGCACGCATTTTGCTGGATGTATTCCATATTTATAAGGGGCAGTCGCCGGTTGAAAGTTTGGCTTTTGTGGGTGTGCCCGCGCTGGAGATATTTCATGTGAATGATTACCCTGCTGGTATCAGTCCTGAGCAAATCTCGGAGCCGGATAGGATTTATGTGGGCGATGGTATTGCTCCAATTAAACAACTCCTGCAATTGGCCAGGCATCCCGATAAGCCCTTAGTCATATCCTTTGAAGTATTTAACAAAAGCTATTACGGCCAGGATGCGCTTAAGGTAGCCAAAACAGCATTGAAAAAAATGAAGGCGGTGACTGCCTCAATTTGATAATACCTTGAATGAGGCGTTCCACCGGAACGCCTGGTACGCCCCGAACGGTGTGGAACGCATTGGCGTTGATAATCAGTAACTTGAATTTTTCTTAAAGCAGGGGTGGAACACTGTTTTTGTTGATTATCAATGTTTTATGTATTTGAAAAAATCGGGTAAAAGCCCTGATCCGTGTCTTTTTTCCCAAAAAAAACCGACCTGTTTACTACTATAACAGCTTATTCGGTTTTCCTTGTTTACACTTTTCGTGCACTTTTTACACACTTATGGATACCTTTATATTAAGTTTATTTATTTAATTTCACATAAGTTGATTTATAACTGGTTGTGTCAATAATTATAGATTTTTAACATCGTTTATTGGTATGGCTAAATATAATAAGCAGTAACATGATGTTGATTTTTAATTTGATAAAACGCTAAAAAACGGAACCTTTTAACCTCCACAATTTATGAATTATCGAAAGTACCGGTACCGTTTTATTCTTTCACTTTGCGGCACTTTCGCCTTATCACCTGTATGTATGGCTCAAAAAAAGCCAACAACAGTAAAAACCGGGAACAAGGTTATTTTTTTCGATGATTTCTCAGGCAATAAACTTGATCGTAATAAATGGAACGTTGAGGTAACGGGCATGCATGTTAACAATGAACTACAGGCATATGTAGATACCGCTTCTACCATATTTATAGTTAGGGGAGTAGCTGCAGAAGGCGCTAAAAACGGAGCCCTGGTATTGCGTCCACAATCGCTGCCGGGTTTTAAAACAAAGGATGGGCAGAATTTTGATTTTATCTCGGGCAGAATAAATACCCGGAATAAATTTGATTTTATGTATGGAACCGCCGAAGCAAGAATTAAATTGACAGCAGGAGCCGGTCTTTGGCCGGCCTGGTGGATATTGGGCAATGGTATGTGGCCCGAAACCGGGGAAATAGATGTGATGGAATATGTGGGCGAAAAAGATTGGGTAAGCGCAGCAGTACACGGCCCCGGTTACAGCGGCGAAACCCCCTTTGTGAACCGGCAATATTTTGATAAAGGCAATGATGTTACTCACTGGCACGTTTATGCTGTTGACTGGACACCCGACAATCTCGATTTTAAATATGATGGTAAGCTAATGTTCAGGGTAAACAGGCATATGGCTGAGCACTATGGCAAATGGGTTTATAATAACAAAAAATACCTTATTTTAAATTATGCTTTAGGTGGTGCTTACCCGGTGAAAATTAACGGGGTAGCAACCCCCTATAACGGAATGCCTGCTGCTACAGTAGCGCTTATTAAAAAAAAACAGGTGAAAATGTTGGTGGATTGGGTTAGGGTTGAACAAAAAAAATGATAGAGCTTGCTCACAAACATGTATTTGATATGTTAAAACCTGCCTGTTTTCAACCTTTTTTGTGGTTTATATTTTTTTAATAAAGAAGTTGAGGCACAATAAATAACGCAAAATCTGCGTATTTCAGCAAACATTTTTGTAATTTTAGCTCTTAGAGATATCTAATTTTTACAGCTATGTTTAAGGTTTTATATCATTGGTTGTAATTTGCCAACCCCTTTGCAGGGGTGACATTTAACCTTCATTTGATTGGTAAAAAAGTTGGAAAATTAAAAGATATTAAGGTTGATGAAAAACCATTTACTTGTATTTGTTTTTTTACTGATATCAATGCAGGGCTATTGCCAGTTATGCACAACACTAAGTGTAAGCATATCAGCTTCAGAGCCTGCAATTTGTTCAGGCAATAGTGTTACGTTAACTGCGAAAGTTACAGGGGGGAGCGGCAATTATACTTATGCCTGGAGTACTGGCGAAACCACAAACCCAATCGCTGTAAATAAAGCAGGTAAATATTCGGTAATTGTCAGCGATAATAGTTCGGGCTGTAGTGTTACCCAAAAGGATTTTCCTATCACTATATCGCCAACACCAGTTGTGCCTACTGCTAAAGGTGTTACTGTTTGTGCTGGTAATCGCGCACATCTTGAAGCCACAGCACCGGGAGGCAGTTATCAATGGTATGATTCAGATGGCAACTTTAAGCATACTGGCGCTACTTATGACACAGATCCTATTGTGGCTTCCACTACATTTTATGTTGAAACAACTGTAAATGGATGTACAAGTTTAAGAACTGCAGTTCCGGTAAGGATCCCTAACAGGCCGGGTCATACAGATGCTGAAGCATGTTACGGCAGTCCGGTTACCTTATCCGTTACCGGCGGTGATAACTATAGGTGGTATACTTCGCCAACATCAACAGCTGTTGTGCATACAGGGCCATCTTTTTCTATTGCTTCATTAAAAGCAACAGTTACTTATTATGTGGAAGCAGATATAAATGGTTGTACAAGCCAGCGTACGCCGGTAACTGCTACGGTAATTCCTCCGCCTCAGCCGCCCGTAGCTGGTAATGTTCCTGGCATTTGTTCGGGATCCCTGGTGAGTTTACATGCTTCTGCACCTGCCGGGATAATTGAGTGGTTTGCTGAGCCAACTGGCGGAACACCTTTAATCTCAAGCCCGGATTATACCACACCTGTGCTTACAGCCACTACAACTTACTATGTGCAAACTACCGTAAATGATTGCCAAAGCGTTCGTGCCAAGGTTGTAGTGCAGGTAAATCCTATTCCGGTTGCCCCCTTATCGCAAACAGTTGCTACCTGTTATGGTTCAAGTGTTCATTTAACGGCCTCTGCTACACCATCCGGAACCTACCAATGGTATACCGATGCTGATGGCAGACAAATGGTAAACGTGGGAAACGATTATGATACGCCCCCTATTACACAGGCAATTACTTATTATGTTGCTAATATTAATTCCGGCTGTATGAGTTCTCTTAGCCCGGTGAATATAAACGTGGACTCAACTATCCGCTCTCCGTCAGTTATTGCACCTCTCACATGTTACGGCTCTACAGCAACGCTCACCGCGACGTCTCCCGGTGGCGAATATAAATGGTATGCAACAGCAACAGATAATAATGTTTTATATACCGGCGATGAGTTTGTAACTCCCCCTTTAACCGCTTCAACTACTTTTTATGTTCAAACAACAGTTGGGTCATGTAGCAGTGAGCGGATTGCTGTAAATGTTCCTGTTATTGCGCAGGTAACTGCCCCTGCCGTTCCTCCTGCAACCATATGTGAAGGTAATCAGGCAACGCTTACGGCAACAGGACCTGCGGGTGATTATACCTGGTATGATAATGCCGCCGGCGGTAATTTGCTACAGACCGGGAACGTATTTGTAACTCCATCTTTATTGGCTACCACCACTTATTACGTGCAGGTAACCGTAAACGGTTGTCAAAGCCAGCTTACACCGGTAACAGTAACCGTAACGCCATTGCCATCAGCGCCGGTAGCCGGGAGTGAGCCAACAATTTGCTCCGGTGACCAAGCTGTCCTTTCTGCCAGCGTTACCGGGGCCGGGAATATTAGTTGGTTCGATACAGAATCGGGGGGGCAATCACTTCATTCAGGTAATACGTATACTACACCTCCGTTATTTGCCAACAAAACTTATTATGTTGAGAACAACTCAGGATCATGCACCAGCGCCAGGACAGCCATAAGTGTGCATATACAAAGAAATACTACAACCTTCAAGTATTCATCGGGTACGTTTACTACTACAGGGGCAGATCCTATACCTGTAATCTCCAGACCTTCGCCAGGCATCTTCAGCGCTTCACCTGCGGGCATAGTGTTTTTAGATAATACCACAGGGCAAATTGATGTAAGCACCAGCGCTGTAGGGAAGTATGAAGTTACATTTACCAGTAGCGGCACCTGCTTGCTCACGTATTCTGATTCTGTTAGAATTACWGACAACCCCAAAACAGATTTCGCATATGCAGGTCCTTATTGCCAGGATGGGGCCAATCCATTACCAATTTTCGCTCCTGGCGCAAATCCCGGGGTTTTTACAGCAACACCGGGAGGTCTTGTTTTTGTAGATGTGAATACGGGAGAGATAAATTTGAGTAAAAGTAAACCCGGACAATATGATGTAACTAATGCTATACCTGCCTCAGGGACGGATCCGGAGGTATCGTCGTCTGCACCTGTAACTATTAACGAACGGGTTGTGATAAGTGCAGGCCCGAGTAAAAGTGTACTTGTGGGTACACCGGTTACCTTAGAGGGAAGTATTGGCGGTGGTGCATCGGGCGGAACATGGTCGGGCGGAACCGGTCAATTTTCTGATTCGACAGATCCTCATGCCGTGTATACCCCTGGTCCAGGAGAAAGAATCGCCAAACTAACTTTTACATCAGACGATCCTCCCGGACCCTGCGGACCTAAACTTAGTATAGATACCATTACCTATAATACAACGCCGCCAGCGCCCACTGTACCGCCCGGCTCTGTTTGTATGGGAGACAGCACTATATTATCTGCAACAGCACCTGGTGGTACTTATAGGTGGTACCAGGATGCCGTAGGGGGGAGCCCGCTTCATACAGGAGCTTCATTGTCAACACCCGCATTAACAACCAGTACAACCT
>NZ_JBFUKF010000099.1:0-15585 GCF_056400985.1 Mucilaginibacter sp. P4_G9
CGACCCAACAGCCCGCGAAGCAGATTACCTCCGTTTTTTTCTCATTTGCCTGGCTTTCCATTTACTGGCGGCTTTTGCAGCCTTTACGGGCAAGGGGCAGATCAATGGTTTCTGGCAGTTTAATAAAACCTTGTTTTTGCGATTTTTAACCAGCGTACTTTATGGTGTTGTTTTATTTTTAGGGATAGCGGCAGCCATAGGGGCTACCAATTTTTTATTCAATTTTAATTTTGAGTGGGATACCTATGCTATATTGTGGGTTTGGATTGTGGGCATGTTTACTACAACCTTCTTTTTAGCGGGGGTACCGGTTAATACCCGAGTACTTAATGATGATCTGAGCTATCCAAAGGGATTAAAAATATTTACACAATATGTGCTGATCCCATTATCATCCATCTATGGGCTTATTTTATTGGCTTATGAGGTTAAAATATTAATACAATGGAGTTTGCCCAAGGGATTAGTATCAGACCTGATATTGAGCTATGCTGTATTTGGAATCCTCTCATTACTGCTTGTTTATCCAATTAAGGATCATGACGGTAACAAATGGCTTAAAATTTATGCACGCAGCTTTTATTTTTTAATGATACCCTTGCTTATTCTGCTGTTTGTTGCGGTGGGTACCCGGGTATTTTTATATGGTATTACCGAGTGGCGGTACTTTTTAATTGTATTGGCTTGCTGGCTTTTATTTATATCGGTTTACTTTTTGGCGTTTAAAAAGCAAAACATAAAGCTGATCCCTATTTCGCTGTGTATACTAACGCTGCTTTCGGTTTATGGGCCGCAGAGTGCGTTTTCAGTAAGTATGTATTCGCAACGGCGCATTATCGTTAAGTTTTTTGAAAAGAACAATGCTTTAAAAAACAGCAAATTTATCCCTGTTGACAGTACTAAAATAAGCGATAGGGATGGAAGCCATGCAGTAGCAACCCTGGAATATTTTGTAAGCAAATACGACTTATTGCCCTTGCAGTCATATTTTAGCAAAAACCTTATCGCCGTATCTGACTCTTTGGGAAAACTAAAAAACAGGAACAGGTACGGAAGCGAATTACCAGGCAGGCAGGAATTAAGAACTATAAAATATGAATGGGCCAAAGAATTTCTTGGGCTACATCATTTTGAAACCTATTATTCCCGACTAAGTGATGATCCAAACCTCAGTAACAATTATCATTTTATATTGGGAAACAATCTTAGGAATATAAAAGGGTTTGATTTTTCTTTTAGTCCGGGATTTAATATTGATACTCTTAACAATAAATTAGAAGATATAGTTGTTAAGCACAAGCCATTGGCTAATGAAACATGCATGCTAACTGTCAATAATGAGAAACTTATCTTTAAACCTTCTGATATTGCGCTAAATTTGTTAACCAATATTAACAATCTTAAAACCTATAAAGATTTAGGAGGATATGGAGGAGAAAAGACATACAGAATTCCGGCCCATATGTTAACGTTACATCAAAAGAGCAAAAGTTTTGATGTAGACTACCAGCTTGAAGAATTAAATTTTGAAATGCTTTCCAATAAAAAGCCCCAAATTACAACGGTAACCTTTACGTATTTTATAAAACGGCGCTAAAGATGTGAGTTAATCCAGAAGTGATAAGTTAATCCGCAGCTGGCTCTTTTTTAAAGCTGAATTTTATCAATTTACCTGTATAACCAGTGGTTCACCTTGCATTTCTTTAACCGATTTGGCCATCCGTTTAATAAACAGGTAATTGGTGGTGCCGCCAATTACAGCTCCTACCACAGGCACTAACCTTTCGGCTGTGCGTACGCCTAAGTTCAGGATTATCTTTTCGGCAATGCCCTCCATCATGGTTTTGGTTAGGGCTACGCCTGTTTCTACCTTAAATGAAATAGCAACCAGTTTCATAAATTCTTCAAAGCCCATCTGGTAACTGCCCCGGTTGTAGTACATAATAGCCATAGTTACCCTAAATTGCTGGGTTACCAGGTTCACCACATCAACGGGCATGCCTACTACCATGGTTAAAACACCGCCGCTGCCGGATATAGCGCCTGTACCGGCCGCCATGATGGCGCATTGGTTTATAAATTTATCTAAACCAAGCTTATCAACGCCGTTTTTGATCTTGAATTGATCTATATGGTCAAATACTTGTTTAAATCCATCGTGCGAGAGCTGCTCCGAGTAGCGTTTTATATCGGTGCCTACTTTTTTAAATGATATCATTGGACTACTGAATTAAATGTAACGGATATAAATCCTTATAAACTTATCCATGCTATTCCCGTGCCAGTTTATTTGGTTGTCAAATGTGGCAGGTTATTAGTCGGTATTATGTAATTAAGTTATAGGTATAAACAGGTAATCACATAACTATCATGGCTGTTTCGTAAATTTGTGGTTCATAAAAAATTTTAAGTTCAGTTGAAAAATAACATTCTTATTGTTGATGATGTACACCCCATTTTTATGGAGCAGGCCGAAGCCAGGKGATACCAATGCGATTACAGGCCCACAATAAAAACCGAAGAAGCTTTGCAGATCATTGGCAATTACGCCGGGCTGGTTATCCGCTCCAAATTTTTGGTTGATAAAAAAGTAATTGATACAGCTACCAGCCTGCGTTTTGTTTGCCGGGCAGGCGCCGGCATGGATAATATCGACGAAGCTTATGCCATAGAGAAAGGCGTTACCCTTATAAACGCGCCCGAAGGCAACTCTGATGCTGTAGGTGAGCATGCCATAGGTTTATTACTTTCGCTGATGAACAACCTTAACCGGGGCAACGCCGAGATCAGGGCGGGCAAATGGGATCGTGAAGGGAACCGGGGTTATGAGCTAAAAGGTAAAACGGTGGGTATTATAGGCTATGGCCATATGGGGCGTAGCTTTGCCCGTAAATTAGCCGGTTTCCAGGTTGACGTAATTGCTTATGATAAATACAAAACCGACTTTAGCGACAAATATGTCCGTGAGGTAAGCATGGAACAAATAGTTAAAAATAGCGATGTGCTTAGCCTGCATATTCCCCTCACACCAGAAACCAACGGACTGGTGGATGACGAATACCTGTTCCATTTTAAAAAGCCCATATTTTTCATTAATACCTCCCGGGGTAAAACGGCCAAAGTAAGCGCTGTGCTGAATGCCATTAAACAAGGCAAAATTTTAGGCGCCGGATTGGATGTACTGGAAGTGGAAAAATTCCCTGCCCTTACCGAACAAGCCTGGTTTGAGGAACTGCGACAAAGTGATAAGGTAATACTTAGCCCTCACGTTGCCGGCTGGACGTTTGACTCGTACCGAAAGATTAGTGAAGTAATGGCCGAGAAGCTGATTAATTTGATTGATTGAAAAATAAATAAGTGCCTGCAGCTTAACCAATCTAATTCAATCAACCATTCACTGCTCTCCATCAAAAAAATTTGGATATTAAAACTTAAATCACTTATCTTCGTTAAATACACAAACAAGACTATGTAGGCATGCCCATATAGTCTTGTTTGTTTTTATAGTCATTGCGTCCTTCTTAAAAAAGGGAGGGCGGTTTTTTTTGGATAACCATTAGKATAAACAATAATTAATTTACGTGTTATGGCAGAGGTATCATACTTTACCAAAGAAGGTTTAGAGAAATTAAAAGAAGAATTACAAAAGTTAAAAACAACCGGACGGTCGGACATATCAAAGGCTATTGCCGAAGCCCGCGATAAAGGCGACTTATCAGAAAACGCGGAATACGATGCCGCAAAAGAAGCCCAGGGACTTCATGAAGCTAAAATATCCCAGATGCAGGAAACACTGGCAAATGCCCGTTTATTGGATGAATCTAAACTGGATTTGTCAAAGGTGCTTGCCTTATCGATAGTAAAAATAAAGAACCTGAAAAACGGCGCCACTATGAGCTACCAGCTGGTAGCAGAAAGCGAAGCCGATATGAAAACAGGTAAAATATCTGTAGCATCGCCTATTGCAAAAGGCTTGCTGGGCAAAAGAGTAGGCGAAAAAATTGAAATCACCGTACCGGCCGGAAAAATTGAATWTGAGATCCTGGAAGTGTCCAGGTAGTTTTAATTTACTAATTTGAAGATTTGATAATTTGAAAATGGTTGAAAAGCTATTAATTTTCAAATCCTCAAATTTTCAAATTGTTTAATCAATAGATAATGACCATCTTTTCAAAAATTATCGCAGGCGAGATTCCGGCACACGTTGTGGCCGAGAGTAATGAGTTTCTGGCTTTTTTAGATATTAGTCCGCTGGCCGAAGGGCATGTACTGGTAATCCCTAAAAAAGAGGTCGACTATATTTTCGACCTGGATGATGAAACCTATACCGGCTTGCAAATCTTCGCTAAGATAGTAGCTACAGCTATTAAAAAAGCCATTCCCTGCAAAAAGGTTGGTGTAGCGGTTATTGGCCTGGAGGTGCCTCACGCACATATCCACCTTATCCCCATGAACCAGGTTAATGATCTTAACTTCGCCCGTCCTAAATTGAGCTTTACCAACGAGGAGCTAAGCGCTACCAAGGATAAGATAAAAGCAGCATTTTAATTAAATGTGTTAATTTGAGAATTTGAAGATTTGAAAATTGATTGATTCATTTTCAAATCTTCAAATAAACACATTTTCAAATTCATCAAACTACCCTCTTCGCGTTATCTTTCACAAAAGTATCCCACCCGGAATATGATTTTTTACTGCCCGGGCCGGACTTACTCCCTGTGGTCATCCTTTGAAAGGAGTGGCATACTGCAACAGCCAGGCCATCGGTAGCATCTAAAAAGTCGGGCGTTTCTTTAAAGGTGAGTAAGTTTTGCAGCATGGCGGCTACCTGCTCTTTGGTGGCATTGCCATTACCGGTTATTGATTGCTTTATTTTACGGGGAGCATATTCTGTAATATCCAGGTTGCGCGATAGCGCCGCAGCTATAGCTACCCCCTGCGCCCTGCCCAGTTTAAGCATTACCTGGATGTTTTTGCCATAAAAAGGCGCCTCAATAGCCAGGCAATCTGGGTGGTAGTTATCAATAAGGGCAACGGTTTTTTCAAAAATGCGCTGTAGCTTCAGCATATGGTCGTCCAGCTTCTCCATTTTTACAACACCAAGGGCTATGAGTTCTATTTTAGGACCGGTTTCCTTTACTAATCCGTATCCCATAACTGCTGTACCGGGGTCGATGCCTAAAATTATCCTCTCTTTTGTGTTAGCCTGCTGCATACCCTTCAAAGTTAACCAATCAAAGCAAACTATTGTGCAAAACGGCTATATATTGCTCCCGGTTTATCATCCTTGCCCCCATTGATTCCAGGTGACCGGTATGTACCTGGCAGTCTATCAATTTAAACCGATTGGTTTCACACAGGTAGATCAGTGCTGCTTTTGATGCATTGCTAACGCTGCTAAACATGCTTTCGCCACAAAAAACTGCGCCAACCCACATGCCGTATAAGCCACCTACCAACTTGTTTTGCTCCCATACTTCAACAGAATGGGCGTAACCATCTTTATGAAGTTTAATGTATGCAGCCTGCATATCATCGGTTATCCAGGTGCCGTCCTGGCCTTCACGCGGGGCTATCGAACAAGCTTTTATCACGTCGGCAAAGCAGGTATTGGTGGTAACCGAGAATTTACCAGAGCGCAGCACCTGCCGCATTGATTTAGAGATCTTCAACTCCTGTGGATAAAGCACAAAACGCTCATGCGGCGAATACCAAAGGATGGGTGTATCATCACTATACCAGGGGAAGATCCCATTTTGATAGGCTAATAATAAACGATTGGTCGATAGGTCGCCTCCTACAGCCAAAAGCCCGTCTGGTTCGGCCAGATCGGGCTCAGGAAATAGTAAACGTTCATCAAGCCTGAATATCATCAGGGGCAAATTTAAGCTTTGCGGCGTATCACCAGTTTTTTATTTTGCGCTTTGGCAACAGCGTCCATATAAACCTGCATTTCGGTGTATTTGGCAGCGGGGATAATATAATCGCTAAGATTAAACTTAGCAGTACTTATCACCTGGTTTTTGGAAGCATCATAAGCAAATTTTACATCATAGGTGCCATAGCTAAATTTTAAGCTTTGGCTGGTTGGCAGCGTCTCTACTTCAAAACCGGCAGGAAGGTCAATTGTGGTTATGCATGATTTTTGTAATGGCATGTCGAAATAAAAATCATTTTTCCTCTTTTCCTCAATTGGCACTGTGTTTTGCCAAAGGGAAAATACGCCCGGTCTGTAAAATTGCTTATCTCCTGTGGCTATGTCGCAAAACTTATCGTACTCCAGGTTGATATCCACTTCTTTAATGCCATCCTTATCTGTTGCAGGTTTAAAATCAAATACAGATGGTTGCTTCATATGCAGATCGCGTATGATATATTCTTTTTGCTCATCTGTTTTTAAAGCGGCAACCCCTATATAACCAGACCGGTATATCCCTGTACTAAATATTTTTAACTGTGCTTTAGCTCCGCCATCGGCATCCAGCACAATATGAACTTCACTATTAAACTGGTTATCGACAGCTAAGCTTCGGGGCGTATTTATTAGCCTGCCTCCATTTTCGGTAATTATTAAAGCCTTAGTATTTTGTGTAGATGGATCTAACTTTCCAAAGGGCCTTGTATTGCTTGTGCACTCAAGCCAGGTAGTATCATTTTTAAAAGGGATACACAAAACAGCATGATTAAATGTGTTGGCCGGAAAAGTGGCATCAATAGGCTCGCTATTACTGGCAGACCTGATGATGGTATAATAAGAATCAATATTAACGGCTTTGAGCAATGCACGCATATAATTAGACAAGGCTTTACAATCGCCGTACTTTTTCTGGTCCACAAAGGTTGCAGGGAAAGGTTTATACCCGCCAATACCCAATTGAATGCCTACATACCTCATGCTTTTTTGCATGTAGTTATACAAAAAACGGGCTTTATCTTTATCCGTTTTAATTGAGTCGGTCATCTTTTTTATGTCTGCTGTACGCTCAGGGCTTAATATACACACATCACCATTTAGTGATTTAATCCAGTTACCAAAAGATTGCCAGCTACTAAAATCACCAGGGTAACCATAGCAATCAAATGAGCTTGCCGCAAAAGAAATTTTTGGTAAAATAGTCCAGGCTAAAACATGCTCTTCTTTTTTAATTGCTTTCAAATTCTGAACCTTCCACAAATAGCTATCTAAACCATCGGCATTCTTTTTTTCGGGTTTGATCTTTGTGTTGGTATTTTTAAACCGAAGGCCAACTGAGGGACTAAATGAAATTTTATAAGACGAAAACTGAACAGATTGCTCAACCTGATTCTGAATATACCAGCTATCTAAACCTATAAAACTACTTTCATCTTCTTCATAAATTTTCTCAATTGTAATTGGATAGGCCGCGATAGCATGCCTTACAGCCAGAAACCTTTCGTTTGTAACCATGGTTTCATCATCAGCGGCAGAGCCGTCATACATATCGCTTTTACGATATTTTTTTATTTGCTTGCCAGATGCATCAAAAATATTCATCTCGATATCACTATAAGAATCATATTTTTTATTGTACCCCATCTCCAATATAGCTTCACTATCGTCCTTTTCGTTTAGAATAGTTACAATGCTATGATGTTTCAGGAGCATTTTCCCCGGGCCTTTCACAATTACCTCATCATTTGAATACCTCAGCACCGAATTTGCATCCTCCTTCAAAGAATCAGGAATGGTTGCTGCGATATATAAATCTTTAGGAATATTTTTATCCTGGCTATAACCTTTACTGTATAGCGCACATAAGGCCGTTGCAATGAACAGCAGCCTGGTATAATATTTAATAAACATAGTTCTATCAGCCTTTTTTAAGTACAATCTGTTCGTTAAGCATATCGTACATCTTTTTACAAAACTCACGGAATTCGGGATAATTCTCCTTAAAGTACAACGACTTTTTATGATCAATACTAAAGCGCACCATTACGGACCCATCCTGTTCGGCAACAAAGCGTTTAAAAGTAACTGTACCATCAGGGATGGCCATACTTATGCTTTTGGGCATTGCATCAATTTTGTACCCTGCGGGTATTTTAAAAATGCCCGTTATTGCATAGTTATCGCGGTAGCCAAAATCAATATCAGTAAAACGGTTTTCGGCCAAAAAAGGGTTGGTTTTAAGGCCGGTAAACAGGTTTGGATTAAAATAAATATAATTATCATCGCTACCCGTTAAATCGAGGTTAAAGTTGAGCTTTTGGCGTAACGGGAGGGTATCAACATCCATATTTTCAAAGGTAAGGCCCGATATTTTAAGGCTGTTGTTATCTTCTCTTAAAAAGTCGTTATATTTTTTTTCGCCGTCGGTTTTGTACTTTTTAGTGTAGTACATTTTGTTGTAGCTAAAACTGCTGATATCGGCACTGCCGTTCATTTTACCATCGGGCTTTATTTCGGCATTTAGCAAAACAACCTGGCGTACAGGTTCTGGTTCCTGTAAAAACGAAAGGTCATATATCTTGTTCGCGTCATCAATATAAAAGCCAAATGAGTTTAAAAAAGCACGGGGCACCTTGTTGTAAAGATTGTATTTACTGGTAGCATCAAGTGCATAATATTTAGCACTATCAACCGGTATATAAGCTATCATACTGTTAAATTGATAAACGCTTGGGTAGCT
The DNA here is from genome assembly GCF_056400985.1 of Mucilaginibacter sp. P4_G9. Classification (NCBI taxonomy): domain Bacteria; kingdom Pseudomonadati; phylum Bacteroidota; class Sphingobacteriia; order Sphingobacteriales; family Sphingobacteriaceae; genus Mucilaginibacter; species Mucilaginibacter sp. P4_G9. The sequence goes on from NZ_JBFUKF010000099.1 coordinate 8,655, forward strand.
TGGGTTTATTCGGCCATTATCGCGCGTGCTTACCATCATCGGATAAACTGTTAATCCCGATTTTTTTAGTAAGTGATAAAGCACCATGTTTATTTCGGCAGAGTTACCTACCTTTTTTTCCCAGGCCTTTGGCGTACCATCGGTACTGCTAATGTAATAAACATCATTCCACTTCATTGCATTTTTAACCTCGTTAAAAACATAAGCAATTTTTTCATCATCGGTTTTAAGGGCCTTTGCTTTGCTAATAATTAGTTCTTCGCCGGTAAGTTTCCTGTTTAGCTGACCGCCAAAATCCTCATTATTTATTCGGTTCTCGCCAACTTTTTTCCACGAGTCCTGGAAGTTAGGATAGAAATAGCCGGGTATGCGTATACTTAGCAGTTGGAAAAGTATCCGTTCAGAATTGTCATTACGGGCATCCATGTAGGGCTCATCTTTTAACGATGGAATGTTGGCCATAGCCTCGGTATGGGTATTTGACGAACTTGTTTTATCAACTACATATGGCAAATGTAAGTTTGGCAACCTTTTATAGGTTAAAATATCCGGTATGTTGGTATCGAGCTCGCTATACCGCGTAGGCAGATCGCTTTGAAAATACCAGTCGGGGAAACTGCTTACAGAGGCGCTGGTCAGCCTGTATTTATATTCAATTATACAACCTGGTTTTACATTTGGGAACGAGAAAACGATTGCCGAGTAGTACTTATCCACAGCTTCGGTGAATATCTGTTTTTTATCAACCTTAATAATTTCAACCGTGCCATTGGTTAAATTAATGGTTTGCGCCTGCAGGCCGGTTATATATTGAGAACGATTGTTGCTATAAAACTTTATGCGGATGTTGGCCTCATCTTTACCGTTATCATTAAAAATTTTAATGCGCTTATGCCTGTCGGTATTGATATTGTATTGGGTATCAAAATAAGTATCGCCTTTATCAAAAAGAATTTCGGCGTTGGCATCCGGCTCAAAGTCGCATTTTGTCATTTCAAGATCGGCTTTATCTACTTTGCCAAAAGATTGAGCAGTGGGTACGGGGGTAGTAGTTTGGGCACCTACAGAAAGGCCCAGGGTCCCTAAAAATAGCAGGGTAAAAAGTTTGTTCATTGCTGATAAGGTTTAATCAGCACGAATATAATAATTAGGTAAATGATTATTATAAAATAAATAAAACTATTTCTGAGGTTATTTGTGTCAATCCTTCAACACTCATTATTAACCAATTTTATAATTTTTTATAGCCGCCTGTTTTTAAATTACATTATACATGTTATTTTGGCATAAAGTACCCCCGTTTGTGTATATATTAGTAAACTGGCACTTTGATTGATAAACCATAGTTAATGAAGCAAAAATTTTATGATACTGCTGTGAAGCAGGAAAAAGCTATTTTGGTTGGCGTAATGACACCTCACGTAACCGATGAGCAGGAAAAAGAGTTTTTAGAGGAACTGGAGTTTTTGGTGGCCACAGCCGGTGGCGAAACCGTAAAAAGCTTTACCCAGAAACTGCAACGACCGGATAGGGCAACGTTTGTAGGCTCGGGCAAGTTGGAGGATATTAAAGCCTTTGTAATAGAAGAGGAAATTGACATGGTTGTTTTTGATGATGAACTTTCACCATCACAACTGCGCAACATTGAAAACGAACTACAGGTAAAAATATTAGACCGTAATAACCTGATACTGGATATTTTTGCAAATCGTGCGCAAACCGCGCAGGCTAAAAGCCAGGTTGAGCTGGCCCAGCTACAATATTTATTGCCCCGCCTTACACGTTTATGGACCCACCTTGAGCGCCAAAAGGGTGGTATTGGTATGCGTGGCCCGGGTGAATCGCAAATTGAGACTGACAGGCGCTTGATCCTGAATAAAATATCGCTGCTAAAAGAAAAATTAAAGCAGATTGATAAGCAAAACGAAACACAACGCAAAAACCGTAATCAAATGGTGCGTGCGGCTTTGGTAGGTTATACCAACGTAGGCAAATCAACCATCATGAATATGATCTCAAAATCGGAGGTTTTTGCCGAGAATAAGCTATTTGCAACGCTTGATACTACTGTACGTAAAGTAGTTATTGAAAATGTGCCATTCCTGCTGTCTGATACGGTAGGGTTTATTCGTAAACTACMGCATCATTTGGTAGAGTGTTTTAAATCGACCCTTGATGAAGTGCGCGAGGCCGATATTTTGGTTCATGTTGTTGATGTTTCGCACCCCAACTTTGAAGATCAGATTCGTACGGTTAACGAAACACTGAAAGATATTGGCGCTATTGATAAAAAGATGATCACGGTATTTAACAAAATAGATGCCTTTAAACCCGAGCAACATCAATTAGAACAGCAGGCCGAACCCCTTACCCTTGATGATTTTAAACATAGCTGGATGGCTAAAAACAATAGCCCTGCCATATTTATATCGGCCACAAAAAAAGAAAATGTAGATGAATTCAGGAGTTTGCTTTATGAAGAAGTAAAAGCTATACATACAGAAAGATATCCGTATGATCAGTTGCTTTATTGAGACCAAAATCCCGTAACTGTTAGGCTTGGCTAAAACCCACAACATTCTGCAAATAATTATCCATCATCTCAATATCAATTACATCGTTGATAAAACCGATGTGCATATCCGGGCGGATGATAAGTGCTTTTTTTTGTTTTTCCTTAATCTCAAAAACATCAAATACCTGTTGGTTTTTGGCTGAAGGAGGCAGGTAAAAAAAGTTAAGATTGGAAGGGTATTTCTGTGTGATCCATTTGGCAAGCGTAAACAGGTCTATCTCCTGCAGTTTGCCAAGGGCTATTATCGTAAAGCCGGGTTTGCTGCACCATTCGTGCAGATCGGTTTCCTGTTGTTTTTTTTCATCAAATACTTTAAGGTATGGCAGCCTGTCGCCCGCTTTTATTTGGGTAGCGTTACTCAGGTGCACGTTGATCTGGCTTTCGCGGTAATCTATTCCTATTTGCGAAACACGTATAAAAAATGCTTTTCTTAAAGCGGGTTTATCCCAAACCGTTTTCAATACAGTTGGGAGCACCCATCTCTTAAACAACCCCACAAACCAATTGCGGGATAGAATCATTTTGAAAACGCGGTCGGTAGTATTAAGCAGGGCTTTGGCTACGGGCATGCGCTCTTTAGCGTAACTGTCCAAAACCGATTCCTTTAGTTGCTTATTTACCACCCCGGCCAGTTTCCAGGCTAAATTATAAGCATCCTGCAAGCCGGTGTTCATTCCCTGGCCGCCAACCGGTGAGTGGATATGGGCTGCATCGCCCACCAAAAAACAATTTTGCGACCGGAATTTATCTGCCATGCGGTGGTGCAGGCGGTAATCAGTGAACCAATTGACCTGTTCTACCCGGATATTCTGCCCGGTTATCTTATTAAGGAAGGGCAACATCTCTTCTATCTGTAAATCCGTTTTTCCATCAAATTCATCGGGCAGGTTACCAACAATACGGTAGCACTGTTCCTCGGGCATAGGGAAAAAACCGGCAAAGCCTTTTTTGGCCATGAACAAATTTACCCTATTGCCAAGGTCGTTCCCAATCTTAACATCGGCTAAATAAAATTTATGCTGATAGGTATCACCACTAAAAGGTATTTGTAATTGTTTGCGTACAACACTATGTGCCCCATCCGCTCCTACTAACCAATCACAGGTGAGTCTTCGTATTCCGTCACCTGCCTGTAGCTCAACAATTGTCTTGGATGCGTTTTGCTCGATGCTTAACAGCGAAGTATTCCAGTAAACCGGGCAGCAATTAAGGGTTAAAAAGTCAAGTAGCAGGCGCTCGTTCTTGCTTTGCTGGTACATTATAATATAGGGGAAAGCGGTTTGGCCTTCGCCTACATTATCCAGCGAAAGTTGGACACTTTCTTTTCCTTCCTGGTTAAATATAACCCCGTTGGCCTGCTTTCCCCCTTCAATTATCTTGTCAATAACACCCATCTGCCGGTAAATTTCCAGCGAACGGGCCTGCACCGCCAACGCTTTTGATTGATTGGTTGGGCCTTGCCTGCTATCAATAATTACGGGCTGCACACCATAACGCAATAGCTGGGCTGCCATCATTAATCCCGATGGACCTGCTCCTACTATCAATACGCTGGTATGCTGCTGCGTAATGGTCATTATTTAGCCATGATAAAGTAAAAAAATGGTCGGGCGCTTGTGCAGTTCAGGCACTTTCTTCTGCCAATCCATAATAGTTTTGGTTTGCACAAATTCGGTAGTGGCGGTAAGGTCGCAGGCAATGCAAAGTTTTGTTTTGGGGCTGGCTGTTTTCAGGATCTCTTCAAGCAACGGATTGTTGCGAAAAGGTGTTTCAATAAATATCTGTGTCTGATCAAGCCGGGTGGCCAGGCCTTCCAGTTCTTTTATCTTTTTACTGCGCAGTACCTTATCAATTGGCAGGTAACCATTAAAGGTAAAGCTTTGCCCATTAAACCCCGAGGCCATCAGCGCCAGCAAAATAGAGCTTGGACCAACCAAGGGCACTACTTTTATACCCATACGATGGGCTTTATCAATTATTTCTGCGCCAGGATCGGCTATGCCAGGGCAACCGGCTTCGCTCATCAGGCCAACATCATTAGCGGCCTGCAGTCCCTTAAAAAAATCGGCAGTGCCCATATCACGATTATACTTGCCGTAATCATGAATTACGAGCTCACTTTGCGGGGTTTTCAATCCCGCCTCTTTTAAAAACTTACGGGCGGTTTTTTCATTCTCAACAATATATTCCTTAATACTATTAATAGTATCAACCAAATAAGGTGTAAATGACTTGGCAGCCGCTTCTTCGGCAAGAGGTACAGGGATTAAATAAAGGGTTCCATAGGGCATATTGCAAAGTTGGTGTTTTTTGTTTAATTTAAGCTATTGAAAGGAGCTTGAAAATTATGAAACCATTAGGTGTTAACTGGTTTATTGAGGGGTATATTGATTTTGAGCATAAAAAGTATCTCCTGCTTAACTATTTACAGGAAATTAACCGCCACTTTGATAAAAGCCGGCTATACCCTAACCTTGCCGACCTGATCTTCCACTATAATAACCTGGTAGATTTTAAAAAAAACAAAACGCTAATGCAGCAGGCCTTTCCGCAACGGTTAACCCAGGCAGATATTGATGCTGTAAAGCTTACCTACCAAAAAATTATCAGGGATGATCAAAGCATGCAGGAGATAGAGCAGATCATCTCCTATGCTATGTCCAAAATGAACCCGGCTATCCAAACAGGTAAAGAAATTTATGACTTTGTAGAGCGCCACCTCAATATCGATCCGATAGGTATTATACCGCTGATGCCATATCATGGCTACTTTTCGTTACGTAACGGCAAGGAACGCACAAGCTGGATCTATGAATACCAGATCACCATTTTTGAGGGAAAGGATGATAAGTACCGGGGCATTCACGTAAGTTTTATCGACACTTATGAGCATAGCATTGTCAATACGCCCGAAGCTATTAAACTGAATTTAATAAACCGCAATAAGTTTATGCCCAACCCGGCGGTATATTATGTACATAGTGATATCACTTTCCCGTTGGAGCAAACGTTGCTGCCGGTGGCTAAAAGGAGTTTGGTGAAGTATATTTCGAAAGCAGCGTAATTTCTGAACCGGAATTTATCGTTTTTTTAACTACAATAGCTTTCTAAGCTCGCTTTTAATTAATTCTTTAATGCGATAAATTCAGGTTTAGGCACAAAAAAGACCATTACCCTAAGCCTAAACTTAGCATAACAGCCTCTTTAAAAAATCACTAAAATCTTAAGTACCGTTTACTCCAAGGTAATCTGCCTCCTTATACTTTCTTCAAGCGAAATGAAGGTTTCTGTACGCTGAATGCCTTTTACGCCCTGGATCTGCTCGTTTAATACTTCGCGCAGGTGCGTGGTGTCATGGCACACAATTTTGGCAAAAATACTCCATTCGCCGGTGGTATAATGCAGCTCAACTATCTCTTTTATAGTTTTTAGCTGCTTAACGGCTTCATTATATTGCGAGCCTTTTTCCAGGTAGATACCCAAAAAAGCTGTAATATCGTACCCTAATTTTTGCGGATCTACCTCTAAGCTGGCTCCCTTTATTACACCCATCTCTTCCAACTTTTTCATCCGCACGTGTATGGTTCCGCCAGAAACTATTAACTCTTTAGCTATCTCAGTGTATGGAGTGGTAGCATTTTTCATCAATATTGATAAAATCTGGATATCGAGATTATCAATTTCTAAATTTTGAGCTTTTCTGTGGGACATAAATTTGAATATCTATATTGAAATACAAGTTTAATTAAAATTTGAATAAAAATAAAATATTTTTGTTGAAATATTTGCAAGGAATTGATAGGTCTATTAGATTTGTATCATAGCAAACGACAAAATGCTTATCGTTCTTTAACAAGAAAAAAAATGTTGGGTGGTGAAATTTTTGGCAGACACACCTCCTTGTCCCGGTGGCGGAGATCATAGAAAACCCGAAGCGGGCTAACTACTCTGTGGAGGTTCGAATCCTTCCCCAACAGCAAATCCATGAAAGACGGGATTTATATAATGTAGGATGGTGAAATTTTTGGCAGACACACCTCCTTGTCGCGGTGGCGGAGAAATTGGGAAACTTTCAGCAATGAAAATAACCACTCCGTGGAGGTTCGACTCCTTCTCCTACAGCTCTTCTCATAATTTAGGTTTATAATTGGTTAGTAAAGGCCCCTGCCCATCAGGGGCTTTGCTGTTTCTATAGGTTTTTTTTCGGGAGCAACGGCTTTTGGAGCAAGGAATAAGGATTACCACGATTTTTGACTAAATTGTATGGCAATTTTTCTCACCACTCACCACTCACCACTCACCACTCACCACTCACCACTCACCACTCACCACTCACCACTCACCACTCACCACTCA
>NZ_JBFUKF010000100.1:0-15475 GCF_056400985.1 Mucilaginibacter sp. P4_G9
GGTACAATGGTACAATCACAATTTCCTCATTAATTATGCGGCTTTCTATTTTTAATGACAGTTTGGCCATATTTGGTATGCTAAAGCTGGCCTCATCTGCGGTAGATACCCATTCCTGTATGTTATCAGGCATTAGTTTCTGGTGATTATTAAAATCGGCCAGGTAACTGTATATCTCAGTTATGGGTTTGTTTATGCTGATAGCGCTGGTGAACGTAGTCATTGATGTAGATGTGAGATATTAGATTAACTTAGTTGAGGGCTTTGCCGTTTGAGACGGGGTGAAAAGTATTAATCAAAATCCTTCAATTCAATGAATCAAAGTTAATACAAATCAGAGAAATTTGTAAAGGTATTAAAAATCAACTGTTTAACTCGATGCAATTTGTCCCCATGTCGAGGGTGCTACGCGCCATTGTTTTAAAATGGCAACATCTTTTTCGGTAATATATTGGTTTTCCCCGGCGTATTTAATAAGTGCATTATAGTTTGACAGGGTAACAAAGGGGCAACCTGCATTCTTGAAATTTTCTGTGGCTACATCAAATCCATAGCTGAATATGGCTGCAAGGCCCGCAACTTCAAAACCGGCGGTTTTTAATGCGTCAACAGCCTGTAGGCTGCTTTTTCCGGTTGATATCAGGTCCTCAATTACAACAACTCTTTTGCCGGTAGTAGTAGTTATATCTCCTTCAATTAAACTGCCGGTGCCATGTTCTTTTGCTTTGGCGCGTACGTATATAAACGGAAGCCCCAATTCCTGCGCTACCAATGCGCCTTGTGGTATCCCCGCAGTGGCAACACCTGCTATGCAGCCAACACTGCCAAATTTTTCCTGGATAATAACAGTTAATTGCTGCCTGATATAGGTACGGATTGATGGATGAGAGAGCGTTACGCGGTTATCGCAATAGATAGGCGATTTCCATCCTGAAGCCCATGTAAAAGGATTATTAGGTTGTAATTTAATTGCTTTAATTTGCAGCAGGAATTCGGCAACCTGCTGTTCTATCTCATTATTATTAAACATGGCTCAAAAATACAGAATTTATATTAACGAAAAGGTTATCCTGCTAACAGAATCAGAACCTCATAATGTTGAAAGTTATGAAAAGCTTGAAGCAGAGACCTTTGATCTTAAAATAATTTATACCTGGATACTGGCTAATCCCAAAAAACTGTTCTATATAAAATGCAATAATGCCAAAGAGTTTTTAAGATCTGTTAAGAAAAATATAACACTTATTGAGGCCGCCGGCGGACTTGTTAAGAATACCGCGGGGCACTATTTATTTATTTACCGTAATGATAAATGGGACTTGCCAAAGGGTAAAATTGAAAAGGACGAAAAGGTTAAAGAGGCGGCTGTGCGCGAGGTAGAGGAAGAGTGTGGTATAAAAGTGAACAAGCTTAAAGATAAGATATGTAAAACTTACCATGTTTATATTAATCGTGGTGATGTGGTGCTTAAGAAAACACACTGGTTTAACATGGATTGCAAGGGCAGAGAAAAGTTAAAACCGCAAAAAGAAGAAGGTATTACGGATGTGCGCTGGTTTGAAAAACATCATATTGAACCTATAATTGATAATACCTTTCCATCTATTTTGGATGTATTACATAAAGAAAAACTGGCTATAAATAGGCTAATGCCTCAGAAGGGATAAATTGGGCAACATCACCATGATGGCGCATAATTTCGCGCACTATAGTTGAGYTGATGGATGAATAACCTGGTTTGCTTACTATGAAAATACTTTCAATATCGGGCACCAGGGCGTGGTTCATTTGGGCAATGGCTTTTTCGTACTCAAAATCGGATACAGTACGGATTCCTCTGATCATGTACGTGGCACCAATGCTTTTGCAAAAGTTAACCGTAAGGCCTTCATAAGCAATAATATGAATCCGCTCATCGTGCTTAAAAACGGCTCTCAGCATTTGCTCCCGGGTTTCAATACTTAATAAGCCTTTTTTGCTGCTGTTTGCACCAATCCCAATGTAGACCTTATCAAACAGATCAACTGATCTTTTCACAATGTCAACGTGGGCCTTGGTAACCGGATCAAACGAACCCGGGAAAAGAGCGATCTTCATAATAGGGTAGTGTTAATGCTTCCACCAAAAGTAACAATGATTTTTAATGTTTGATTATATTAGATTGAATTTAAAGCGCTATAATATCTTCCAGTTGGTAATAAACTTTTATGCCATGTTCTTTTGCTATTCTAACATCTTCATCAGCTCCTTTAGATTCACCTGAAATCCTTAAAATGGCATCGCATTTGGCCAGTATACGCCGCGATACAGGATATGAAATTTCCTGATACGCTTTATCGCCCGGATATTTTGAGCCGGCCTGTTTTAAAAGAGGTAGCGCAAACCATTCGCCAATTACAGGGATATGGCCGGCCCTGAATATAGGAAGTGCTGCTTCTTCCATTTTCCTTAAATTTTCTGCCATTAATTCCGGGTTATCATTTGTGCCTGAACGGTACGGGCCTGCAATTAATATTGTTAAAATTTTGTTCGTCATGATATTAAATTATTAATCTGGGCATATTGTAAAAGCATTATGGTTTTAGCATCTCTTATTTCGCCATTGTGCATCATTTGCAAGGCTTCGGCAAATGGTAATTCCAGCACTTCTATATTTTCGTTCTCCTCGTCAAGACCACCGCCATTGCTAACTTTCATGTCTTTTGTATACTCGGCTATAAAAAAGTAGAGTATTTCTGTCACCGATCCCGGCGACATATAGGCCTCGAACACTTTTTTTACATTACTAACCTGGTAGCCGGTTTCTTCCTCAGTTTCTTTCCTAATACAATCTTCGGCGTTATTCTTATCAAGTAATCCCGCACAGCTTTCTATAAGCATTCCGCTTGTATTACCATTGATGTAAGTAGGCATGCGGAATTGCCTGGTAAGTATTATAGATTTATTAGCAGCATTGTATAAAAGGATGGTTGCACCGTTGCCTCTGTCATAGGCTTCGCGGCTAAGTAACAATACCGTACCATCTTTTTTTGTTGCCTCAAAGGTTATTTTATTTAGCGTATACCAATTATTTGATAGGATATCGATATTTAAGATTTTTATTTTATCCATATAATTTGACTGAATTTGATCGATTATGATTAATTTTGAACAAATCAACAATATTTAAATGAGCTTTCAAAAAAGAAAACAGAAAATACTTGATAAACTAAGTAGTTTAGGTGAGGTTGATATTAAAGAATTAGCCGCAACACTGGCTATCTCGGAGATAACTGCCAGGCGCGATTTAAACCAGCTTGCCAGCGATGGTTTACTTTACCGTACTCATGGTGGCGCCATGAAGGTTGATCCTTTAGCAAAACCGCAGGACTTTGTAAATAAGGCGGCCCAAAATTCAAGCGTTAAAGACAACATTTGCCGCAAAGCTGCCGAGCATATTCACGACGGAGATATTATTTTTATGGACTGCGGCAGCACGGTTTTTAGGCTGTGCCAGTTTATAAAAAATAAAAAGATAAGGGTGATAACCAACTCGTTACCTGTAATTTATGAATTGCAAAACTGTTCGGTCTCCTTGAATATTGTTGGGGGCGAGTTTGACAGCAAAAGGCAGGCTGTACATGGTAAAGCAGCCAACGAGCATATTGGCCGATACAGGGCCGGGAAGGCTTTTTTAGGGGTTGACGGGGTATCGCCAAACGGTTTATTTGCAAATAGTGAACTTGAAGCAGAAATAACATCAGCTTATATTAGCCAAAGCGCTTTTGCCTATATATTATGCGATGCCGGTAAAATAGGTAACGAAACTTATTTGAAATTTGCAGATATAAACCAGGTTGACGCTATTATTACCAATGCCGATGATGAAAAGCTTAAACTTTTTGCTGATACCGCTTTAGTGCTTTTAAAGATTGATTAAACAGACTCCATCACATTGTTCCTAAAAAATGAAAACGACGAATGTCCATACTTACGCTGCTCCACAAAAGCCGGGTGCTGACTTATGTTTTGCATTGATTGATGCTCAACTATCAATAATGCGCCAGGCAAAAGAATATTCCTTTCAAAAACAATTTTTGGTATGTCGGGGATCTTATTCAGGTCATAGGGGGGGTCGGCAAATACAAGGTCATATTGTTCCGTTTCTATCTGGAGATATTTGAACACATCTTCTTTATAAGCTTTTATTTGGGTTAGCTTATGCTGGCGCGATGTATCTTTCAGGTAATTAACACAATGAATGCTGCGGTCAACCGATATAACTTCGGCAGCGCCCCTCGAAGCAAACTCCAATGAGATATTGCCTGTGCCGCTAAACAGATCGAGTACCTTGATGCCCTCGAATTCTATTTGATTTAGCAGGATATTAAACAAGGCTTCCTTGGCCAGGTCGGTAGTAGGGCGTACCGGAAGGTTTTTAGGTGGGTTAAGCCTTAAACCTCTTAAAGAGCCTCCGATGATACGCATAATGAAAGAGCAGAAAGTGACAGTATTTTATGACCTTCAATTTCTGAAGGTAACAGAAGTGGCGTTACAGTGTTGATCTCCACCTTGCCAAAAAACTCAGCTAAACGGCTCATATTTTTATCGCCGGTATTAACCTCCCCACTCGCATAAAYAGAAGTGTGGGCGGGTTGTAAACTAAGTTCGCTGGTTACTAACGAGACAAAATAAGCCAGTTCATCTTCGCCGGTAAACTCAAAAGTATTATAAAAGCGCAATTTACTAAAGCCGAAGTTGGCTATTTCAGCCGTTTCACCGTTGATATTCAAATATAGGTCACTGTCGCCGGGCTGGTTATTGGCTATGGCATTTAGCCATCCTTTGGATGAAAATACGGTATTACGTAAACCAAACTCCTCTGCAGCGTTTAGTACATCGCCGGGTGTTTTATAAATAATAATGTTTTTATTATCTAATGGCTGGCTCAAAACTTTTTCGTCTGCCTTTACATCAAGGAAACGGGCCAGATCGGCCAGTTTATCCTGGTTGAAAAGGTTTTGTGGCAAAAGCGAAAAGCCGGTTGCGGGTAAACCTATAACTACATTTTTATAGCTTGCAGATAACAGGTCCAACAATTCCTGTGGATCGTTTAATTCATCSAGCGGGTGCTTATCAGCCAGGGCGATAAGTTTGTTTTGATCGCTTACAGCGTACGAAAACGATGTTTTATCAATTTGTATCAATAAATTATAACCTTGCGCCTTATCAAGGCTAAAGGTATCATCATGGTAATTGTAGTTGTGTTCGCTCATGCCAGTTTAACAAAAGTAATATTTTTTAGCAGATACCCTATAGGCAACTATTAAATATGCTTTCATTGTTGGGTGAAACTTTAAACCAGCAGCCTTGAAAAAAGAGATAACAGAATGTAAATAATTAAGGGCCGCCAGATAGGTTTAGGATAATAATCATCGTCAGGAAAATACTTTTTAAAGAAGTACTTTGTCAGTATTAGCCCAGCTATAATGTTGAGTGCTATAATTAAACCCAGAAGCTCCAACATTGGTAATAGTTGTGTAAATGTTAAGGGCGTGCCCGACGAAGCCTTTTTAATTAATTCAGGATCTATCTTAATGCCCGAATACCTTATTGCGTTAATATATATTAAATAAAAAACCACCAGGAAAAGTAAAACCTGGGTTATAACTTTTTTATACCCGGCCGCCCATAAATTAAGAATAAGCAAAACGCCGGCAAATAAAAAACTGAAAATAGAAAAACCGAAAATGGCCCGTTTTGAATAGATATCTACAAAATCCTCTTCTTGTTCTTCTACCTTATCTTCATTAAATTCCATGGCCAAATTTATAACTTATCCTGTTAGCTTTTTAGTAAGGGTAAAGGTTTTTCAATTACTTATCATCATTTTTGTAAAGTGGCAGAAATTGATCATATCCGCAAAGCATTTCCGCATACCCCAACCGGCCAGCAACTGGAACTGTTTGACCGCCTGCATGCCTTTTTACAGAGCCGTGACGGCGACGAATGTTTTATCCTGAGGGGATACGCCGGTACCGGCAAAACCACCGTATTGGGGGCGCTGGTAAAAGCGCTAAAGCAATATAATTACAGGTCGGTATTACTGGCGCCAACGGGGCGGGCTGCTAAGGTGATCACCAATTACTCGGGTAAAAAGGCCTTTACTATTCATAAACGCATCTACCGTAAAAAATCGGCGCTTACCATGGATGGTGGCTTTGCTATTGCCGATAACCTGGCCAGCGATACGCTGTTTATAGTTGACGAGGCATCAATGATAAGTGATGAACCCGTTGCGGGCCACGCATCTTTGCTGTACGACCTGGTAAGGTATGCGTACAACGATAAAAATTGCAAACTGGTACTGGTAGGCGATACCGCCCAGCTGCCGCCTGTAGGCTCTGATAACAGCCCTGCGCTCGACGAAAAGATCATGAAGGGGAAGTTCAGGCTTAATGTGTTTAAGTATGAACTTACGGATGTGCTTCGCCAGCAAAAGGATTCGGGGATTTTATTTAATGCTACGGCTATCCGAGATATCATCCGCCTGGAAGAAATAACTACTCCTAAAATAGTTACGAAAGGCTATAAGGATGTTTTCAGGATGACGGGCGAGCGATTGGAGGAGGGATTAAACTACGCCTATAATAAGTACGGGTATGATCGCACGCTTATTATTTGTCGCTCAAACAAGAACGCTAACCTATATAACGGGCAGATCCGCAACCGGATACTGTACCGCGAGGAAGAACTCACCGGGGGCGACCAGATCATGGTGGTTAAAAACAACTACTTCTGGCTTAAGGATAACGACGAAAACAGTACAGATTTTATTGCCAATGGCGATATTGCCCGCATCAGGAAGGTGCGCCGTACAGAGGATATGTATGGCTTCCGCTTCGCTGATGTGCAGATAGAGTTTATTGATTATGCCGAAGACCCGGTACTGGATTGTAAGATACTGCTGGATACCCTGTATGCCGATTCGCCGGCATTATCACAGGAAAATCAAAAGAAGTTTTACGAGGAGGTTATGAAAGATTATGCCCACCTTACCAATAAAAGGGCCATGCATAACGAGCTGAAGCTGAACCCGTATTACAATGCCCTGCAGATCAAATTCGCCTATGCCATTACCTGCCACAAGGCCCAGGGCGGCCAATGGGATGCCGTTTTTGTTGACCAGGGCTACGTAACCGACGAAATGATCAACATGGATTTCCTGCGCTGGTTTTATACCGCCATTACCCGTGCCACTACCGAACTGTTTTTAGTGAATTTTGATAACAGGTTTTATAAAGTCCCGGCTGAGTTTTAGTGATCAGGTGTTCCGTTTCAACTGAGTGAACAAGTGCACAAAAAAATCATGAAACAGGTTTAATTTGTTATAATTAATTGACAATGAGTTTTTTATGGAGGTATTAAAAAAATTTATGTACGACACGTGTTGTCGTACATCCAATAAAAACATCAACCTGGAACACTTTTTTAATATGGRTTAACAGATGTTTAAATCCCCCTTTCCCCAAAATCTATATTAAAAAAAGCCATTCATCATAGCAATCGCTTTTAAAATTAAAAGCCAGCAGGGAGGCACCTACGGAGCCCGGCTTTTGGGTTTTCTTGCGCTATAAACACGCGACTCCTACGGAGTCAGTGACACACCCCAACCATTTCCAACTCCAGCGGAGTTATGTGTTTATAGCGAAAAAGTGCCTTAACCCTGGCTCCGTAGGTGCCTCCTTTTTAAAAGCGATTGCCCCGAGTCTTTTATCCTTTGTCCAAAAATCCTTTGTCTTTCATCCTTTGTCCAAAAATCCTTTATCCATAAATCCATAATCCATAAATCCTTCATCCTAAAAAACTATCTTTATACCATAATTACTTTAACAACATACCAAACAAGGATTGCCAAAAATCCGGCCTGTTAATCCAGGTTTTCTGAAACGCTGAATGCCCGGCGCAAGTGTTTGCTATGCCATAATTTTTCAGCGCTAATCTTCAAGTTTTATCAATAAATATTACACTTCTGTAAAGAAATATACAGATATATCGGCATTTGACTCATGCGTTTTAAATAAGCATAAGTCTGGCCATTAAATTAAAATACAAACATGAATATCCTGTCAAATAAACAAAAAGTGCTATCATTTTATAAGCTGATCGTCCGTCAGCGCAAGGCCGAACTCATCCCCGAATTTGTGTTGGAAGATTACAAACAACATAACCCAACCGTTGCCCAGGGTAGGGCAGGCATCACCGCAATGATCAACTATTTAAAAACATTGCCGCCGCCACCGACCGACGCGCCATCACCCATTATCAGGACCATTCAGGAAGGCGACCTGGTTATAACCCACCTGGATATTTCATTCATGGGCAAACACCTGGTGGTTATCGATCTGTTTAAGCTAAAGGAAGGCATGCTGGCCGAACATTGGGATGTTATACAGGAAATGCCCGACCAAACCGGCCAGGCCATTACCGCCACCAATGGCACGGCAGCTATCGACCAAACGGCATCGGCACAAAATAGTAAACAGGTGGTGAACAGGTTTTATGAGGCTGTTATCAAAAAGCAATTGCCTGCCGGGCTTATTAAGCCGGATTATATTGAGCACGATCCATCCGTAATCAGCAGCGGTAAAGGCCTGGTGAATTACCTGTTTGCCGGGCATGATCGCGAAATCAAAATCCACCGGTTAATAGCCGAAGGAGATTTTGTAGTAGTTCAGTCTCAATTTAAAAGAGGCGGGGAGGCGTTTGTGCTTTATGACATCTTCAGGGTTGAGCAGGATAAGATTGCCGAACACTGGAGTGCCGAGCAGCCCGTACCCGAAGGTGTTGAGGCTGGGGATATGTTTTAAAAGTTTTAAAAGGTTTGTCTCGGATTTATTTCGTTAGCGTGTCCTGTGGGATGGTGAAACGAGTTATCAGTGACAAGTTGTAGAAATCCCAGACTTACGAAGTTTGTAAAACTGCTATGTAGAAAAGCATAGCAAACAGGTATGAGATTTTTTAGTCACATAAAGGTACAATTTTATTTCAGTATCAAAAAAAGACTCCAACTGCTATATGCGATCAAAAGCCGCCAGTAATTGTGTGTAATTAAAAGAGGTACGAATACTTCGCAATGTAATTAAATACAGTTTTCGATGGTGCGTTTTCCTCTTGGTGTTGATTGAGATACAATTTTTTTAACTGAMCATGTTTAATAAATTTACTATGCTGTAAGAAACGGAAGCGGCTCTGCTGAGGAGCAACCGCCAGGGATATTACAGCCGAATAAAGCATATCAGCCAGGCATAGGCAATCGCCCATAGCYTGGCTGTTTATTTATATGCTGTTTCGTAATGCCTAAAGAAAACCTTTCCGCTTTCCCTTTTTTCACTGGGTGCTGATCGTTGTTGTTCTTTTGGTAATCCTCCTGATAAGGCTGGCCTGACATTRCCACTCCCCGRGCTATCATGGACAGTTTACGGGCTACCTTCACAATTGCCTTTTTGCCATTCTTGCCTCCTGCATGTTTGCTGTAATAAGCAAACATGTTACGGGATTTTCTTATCGAATGCCATGAGGCTTCTATCAGCAATGGTCGAAGATGACTRTTGCACCGCGGTTGCATACCTTTTGTTTTGATGCAATCGCCGGAACTGTCTTCCCATGGACAAAGGCCCAAAAGGCTGGCATAGTGGTCCGGATCATCAAAACGCCTGAAATCCCCAATCTCTGCTATTAAACCCATGGCTGTAATACTGCCCATACCGGGTACGGTAATCAGATTGATGTAGGTTTGTTTATCGCAAGCCATCACCTGCTCTCTGAGGATTTTRGTTAGCTCAAACAATTGCTTACGCTGATACTTTAACTCTGCTACGTACTGTTGCAGGRCAATGGTTCCGGMTGCACTCTGCAGTTCCATATCCAACCAGGTCAGTGCTCTGCCTGTCAGATCGCCGCGCTTTGACACGCTCTCCGGTATTATTATGCTATAATACATCAGAAAACTTTTTAGCCGGTTATTCGCCCGCGTAGTATCCTTTACCTTACATTGCCGTAAACGAAACAAGCTCCGCAATTCCTGTTGCTCCTGGCTTAATACATATATGCCATGCAGGTTGCCCCGCTCCAGGTGGTCCGCGATCGCCCGACTGTCACGCTGGTCCGTTTTACTCTTTTTCTGCTTATCMGTACATGGCACATCGGCAGCATGCACAATGATATTATCTATTCCAGCYTTACAAAGCTGTTCATGAGCTCCTGTCCCGCAAAAACCTGCTTCATAAGCCGAATGATACCGCCCTCCGGGAAAGTTTCGCTGTAAATACTGATGCAGCGCCRCYGCATCCGGCACTTGTGTGAAGTGCCCTACTTCTATTTTAAGACTCCTGATAGTTACATACCACGAGTGCTTGTGAACATCCAGCCCTATATAAAAGTCCTGGCCGGTAAAATCATTTTGTTTTTGCAAATTTGTACGTAGCATAGCGCAGTTATTTAATTGTTAATCATTGCGAAACTTTAAGTTATCGCTTTAAAATTAAATTTCGGCCCTCTCTCTAAGAGGATGACCGCATACACTGCGCTATGCTTTTCTTACATAATTACTTCGTAAGTCTTTCGCCGATTTGTTATTCACTGCTGACTCCCCACTGCTGTCACCCGCGCAATGCCATTAAGTTAAGAGTTTTTTCGCGCAAAGATCGCAAAGAAGCAAAGTAATTTTCTGGCTTTCCTTAGCGTCCTGGCCATTTTTGGGCGAAATAAATGGCAATACCTGCGGCCCGGGCTATACGTTTCATACTGCGCAGGCCTTATCCGCATTGGCCTGTATCCACTTCTATCCCTATTGCAAAAAAAAACCACTGTTCGAATGTCTCCGACTTCGAACCAATATGTAAAGTAGTCCACAAACTACTTGTGCTGTGCGCTACTTTTGCTATACATACGGGTAGTTATAAACTACAGGCATTGTCGTTCGAAGTCGGAGACATTCGAACAGCGGCTATACTCCATCATACAGCTTGCGTCGTCAATAGTTGATCATTCAAGCGATCAGGCTTCATTTGCTTCGTTATCCTGAAATTGCTTTAATATTACCCTTTTCAAGCGCTCCTGGTGTTCATCACCCCAAAGCCCGATAGTGTGCATGATCGGTACCAATGTTTTACCGAAATCCGTAAGATCATACTCCACTTTGGGCGGCATTACCGCATAAATCTTTCTGGTAACCAATTCGTGTTCTTCCAACTCTTTCAGCTGGATGTTCAAAACCCTCCTGGAAACATCGGGTATCTTGCGCTGTAATTCACTTGGGCGTTTATGTCCTTCATGAATGAACCATAATATGCGGATCTTCCACTTTCCATAAAGCACTTCTCCTACCAGATCAAGGCCGCAATTCAGGTAAGGTAAGATCTTTCTTTCATACATATCACAAATATAGCCGTGTTACGCGATGCGAACAATAGGGATAAATTTCTCCCTATGTGAATCGTAAGCCCGTACTTGTTAGGAGTTTATGTACTGCCGAAATTTGTACAAAACAAATAACTATGGAAAAGCAACTTAATTTATCAGATGAACTCTCAGGCAAGATCGCCCTGGTGACCGGAGGCACGAAGGGTGCCGGTAAAGCTATTGTGCAACGGTTACAGGCAGCAGGCGCGACCATAATTACTACGGCCAGGAATAAGCCTGAGCATAACAATCAGGACTTTCATTTTATTTCTGCTGACCTGAGCAAGCCGGAGGGGACAGCCAAAGTTGTTCATGAAGTACTGGAAAAATTTGGCAGGCTGGATATACTTGTGAATAATCTTGGCGGCTCAGATACACCCGGAGGAGGATTTGCCGTGCTCACCAACGAAGATTGGGAGTCATCCATCCGAACCAATTTATTGGCTCCTGTTAGTTTAGACAGAGGCTTTTTACCGCAAATGCTGGATCGTGGCTGCGGGGTAATTATACACATCGCTTCTATCCAGGGCAAGCTGCCACTGCACGATTCTACTTTGCCTTATGCTGCGGCCAAAGCGGCGCTCATTAACTATAGTAAAGGATTATCCAAAGAGGTTGCACCAAAAGGTGTACGTGTGTTAACGGTATCACCGGGATGGATCATGACGGAATCATCTGAACGAATGATGGAGCGGATCTCAAAGAGCTCGAATATTACGATCGATAAAGCGAAACAAAGCGTAATGGCTGCTTTAGGCGGCATACCGATGGGCAGACCGGCGCAACCCGAAGAGGTGGCAGAACTGGTAGGCTTTTTAGTTTCGCCGAGGGCCGGCTATCTCACCGGGACCGAATTTGTGATAGACGGAGGAACGATACCAACAGTTTAACAAAATACATAAACCATGAATTTACCAAAAGTAGTAACAAGTTTAGTAGAAGCTCAAAACAGCCATGACAGCCAGGGTTTGTCATCCTGAACGCAGTGAAGGATCTATTCGCAGACTGTACAGGGCGAAGAAGCATTGCAAATAATAGATGCTTCACGAAATCCCAGACTTACGAAGTTTCAGAAACTTCGTAAGTCTTTCGCCGGTTTGTTATTCACTGGTGACGCACGCGTGTCGTGGCTGCACAACCACTGCTGGCGCACGCGCAATGCCATTAAGTTAAGAGGTTTTTCGCGCAAAGATCGCAAAGGCGCAAAGTGACTTTCTGGCTTTCCTTTGCGTCCTGGCCATTTTTGGGCAAAATAAATGGCAATACCTGCGGCCCGGGCTATACGTTCATACTGCGCAGGCCTTATCCGCATTGGCCGGTATCCACTTCTATCCCTATTGCAAAAAAAACCGCTGTTCGAATGTCTCCGACTTCGAACCAATATGTAAAGTAGTCTACAGACTACTTGTGCTGTGCGCTATTTTTGCAATACATATGGGTTTTGCAAACTACAGGCATAGTCGTTCGAAGTCGGAGACATTCGAACAGCGGAAGACTTCGGAGAGCGGGAGCATACGATTGCTTCGTGCCTCGCAATGACATAGATTATATTAAAAATAGCACTGATAATCAGTGGTTTGCAAATACGTCATTATAAGCGATCCGCTACTGGCACTGCTGGCGCACGCGCAATGCCATTAAGTTAAGAGGTTTTTCGCGCAAAGATCGCAAAGGCGCAAAGTGATTTTCTGGCTTTCCTTAGCGTCCTGGTCATTTTTGGGCAAAATAAATGGCAATACCTGCGGTCCGGGCTATACGTTCATACTGCGCAGGCCTTATCCGCATCGGCCTGTATCCACTTCTATCCCTATTGCAAAAAAAAAGCGTTGTTCGAATGTCTCCGACTTCGAACCAATATGTAAAGTAGTCTACAGACTACTTGTGCTGTGCGCTACTTTTGCTATCCATACGGGTAGTTGCAAACTACAGGCATAGTCGTTCGAAGTCGGAGACATTCGAACAGCGGAAGACTTCGGAGAGCGGGTATACTTAGCATGGCGTTTACCTGTCAGCGGGCACACAAGCCAGGAGGCGGCAGCGAAAAACGCTTGCGGTAGCAGGGGCGATTTTTGTTATTTTTGAATAAAACCAATCTTGTATGCAATTTTCAAAAAATCTTATAAGAAATCCGGTGAGAATGGGCTTACTGCTGGAATTTCACTCCGCTTTTCCTGGTGAACAACCCCTGTCATTAGAAGAATATTTAACAGGCGGAAGTAGAGACATGATATTAAATGTTGCGGCATTCCTATTAGGCTTTAAAAATCATAAATCTAAGTATGATGATAATAGAGAGTTGCTCAAAATGTTTTTTGGTGCAGAAAACAATGCTTTAGCCAATCAGCTTTATGATAAAATCAAGGCACTGGAGGCTACGGGTAATAAGGTTGGTATAATAAACACCTATAGTAGCTTGACTTTATTTGAACACTTTTTCAAACGCCCTGCCGAAGAACGAACCCAAAGTAACTCCGAATTTGAGGTTAACTTTTTCAAAGCATACCTTGTACTTAACACTTCTTACACTACTATTCAGCAAAAGGCTTTCGAATCGACTAAGGATTTGGATAAAGATTTGGCTTTTCCTATGATGATGTTTTGTATGAACTACCCGGTATCGGATAAACAGCATTATGATATTAACGAAATTTGGATAACGCAACTATTTAAAGCGTCTTTACTGTTCCAATTTTTGGAAAATTATGAAAGAACTACAGATCTTTATAAAGCATTTTTAAACCACTTTAAGGTTTCTTCATGGCAGGAATATCTTAAAAGCTTCCTACCGCTGACCTTATCCATGATGAAGAATACAAATGAAAGCTATACCGATTTTGATGTCATCGCAGGTGTGGAATTTGAAAAATCCTGCGAATTTTTGGATAAATTAATTGTCGAAAACGAGGAAGATTTGAATGAATATGATTTTCTAACATTGCGTTCAAAGCCATTTTATAAAGTAAAAGCCGGTGTCTACCGGATAATATTTAATTTGTTTGTGGTAGAAAAGATATTTAAAGGGGTTTATTTTCTTTTACGTGATGTCAACGATGCGCTACCTAAAGAGCAACAAGTGAAGGCATTAAAGAGCCTCTTCGGTGATTTCTTTTCAGAAAGAATATTGTTATATAAAACAATTGAAATAATCTTTCCTGATAAATGCATAAAATTTTCCGGGCAAGAATTGGTGGAAAAAAATATTTCCGGCGGCCCCGACTACTACGTGCGAAAACAAAACGATATCTTGGTATTTGAATCGAAAGATTTTCTCATTCCCGCTGATGCAAAAATGTCTTTCGATTATGCTCAGTATCAGGATGAGTTTGAAAAGAAACTATACTTTGAAATGATCAACGGAAGAGAAAAACTCGTCGGTGTGATGCAGCTAATCTCATTTATAAAAAGATTATTGATTAAGGACTTTCCTGTTGATACAAATTACAACTATCGTGAGGTATTTATTTACCCAGTCATTGTGGTTCATGATCATCAGTATAACGTTCCTGGTTTTAATACGTTGATTAACTATTGGTTTCAAGCAGAATTGGAAGAACTCCAAACAGCAGGTTTATACACTTTACACGTTAAGCCTTTGGTTATTATTAATATTGATTCCCTGATTTACCATCAAGTTGCTTTGCAGGAAAGTGTAACCTTAAACAACGTGCTAAAAAAATATACCGATCACATAAAAAGAGACAACTTCCGTAAATTTCGATCCGAAGAGGATATGAAGGCATATGTTTTAAGTAGACAAGTCGCATTCTCTACTTTTATTAACGAGTATTTTAGTGATTTGGGACTAAGAAAAGCTCCCCCTATACTCGAAATGGTTGCACCAGTTTTATTTCCAGGTGAGTGAAATCCCCCGGCTGGCGCACGCGTGCCGTGGCTGTTGCACAACTAACCCTTTAACGAACAATAAACTAAGTTGTGCGATCATTTTAGCCTGGCATCTGATTTAAGCGCAATAAAAATCAGATGTCTTAAAAGGCTCTAATAAGCTTAAAATCTCATGCCAAAGCCTATTCCC
>NZ_JBFUKF010000101.1:0-15456 GCF_056400985.1 Mucilaginibacter sp. P4_G9
AATACCGGATTATCAAACTTATTTAATGCTAATGTACCTACTAGTGACAATGAAAATATTACAGATAAAATTGACAATGCGATATTGAAGTTTCGAAGGCACAAATCAACACTTGATGATCGAAAAGAAGCAATAAGAGAGTTAGCGGATGTATTAGAATTTTTAAGACCTGAAATAAAAAAGCATCTTCATAAAAAAGATGAAAACGACATTTTTAACATAGCAAATAATTTTGGCATTCGCCATCATAACAATGACCAAAAAACTGACTACGATAAGGCGATATGGTATAGTTGGATTTTCTATTTTTACTTAGCTACAATACATTCAGTTTTAAGAATGACAAAAAATAATAAATATTGAATGACCTGTCTTATGAGTACATTGAAATTAAATTTAATGGATGATTTTGCAGAAATTGCAGCGAGCATTTTAGAAAACTATGGGTTTAATCGTCCTCAAATAGATGACCCCGAAAAAGTACTTGGACAATTCTTTAGCTTTCAGCACCGGTTAATCGAAAAGATTCCCCGTGTTATATATAAACCTAATAGTTTTATTTGTCCATCAGAATATACTGATGCTTTAGAAATGTTAGAGAATAAAATAATATGTGGCGAAGACTTACGCCCATATCAAAGTAGAAAAATTTTGCAACTGGAATATAACGATCCTTTATTAAATGATTGGGGAATAAATCATTTACATCTTGGCACACAAATGGAAAGTAACCGTCCTTTAATTCAGGGCACTAAGGATTTACTTTTTGTTTACTTTAAAGATGATAGAGCTTATTTCATCGGGATTGCCAATCACGAGACCTGGTCTGATCAAGATATGATTCGAATCTTACATGACAATTTTCCAACAGTCATAGAAAATTGGCGAATTAAAGGTTTTACCCAATTAAGCACGGTTCCTTCTAATCACACAATTGAAGCATTCAGGAAGTTAATGATCAATTGCGGTTTGGAAATATATCCGGGAATAATATATGCTGGGCTTGGTGGAGGCTATGCGAATGATGGTTCAAGTGCGTGGGTGGGCCTGGAAGTTGATAAATGTTACGACTTCTTTGATGGATTGAAAAATTTTTATCTTGAAAACGAAAATGAACTTAGAGATAAAATTAAATACAAATTAGGAACAGTACCGGAAATTTCGACCCTTAAGCTTTCCCATAATGGAACGGATTTTTTAATTGTGGAAACGAATACCAATTTAGAAATAGATAGATTAACAAATATTTTTTAAAATCCTATCTCTCCCGCTACCGCGCGCTCTGCTTGTGATATATGTAAATTGGGAGTCCAGCGACACGTCATCTGTAAAGAAATTTCTTTAGTGTAGTCATAGCAATCCCTTACCCAACACAGTAGGATCAAACACCAGTCCAAAGCAACCTTTAATTGCTTCCAAAAACCCCGTTTTCCTACATGGACTCGAACCATGATCTTCTGATCCAGAATCAGACGTGCTACCGTTGCACCATAGGAAAATTAGGAGGTCAGTACAAGGTTCGAACTTGTGGACATTCCTTTTGCAGAGGACTCCCTTAAACCACTCGGGCAACTAACCATTTTTTGTGGAAACAAAAGGACTTGAACCTTTAACCTGCACCGTATAAGGGTGTTGCTCTAACCATTGAGCTACATTTCCATAACACATTAGTAGGGTAACCCGGGTTCGAACCGGGAGCCTCTCCGTTCCAAACGGAATAATCTAAACCAATTGATATACTACCCTTAAAATCTCCCTAAAACAAAAAATCCCCTTAGATTTATCTAAGAGGATTCAAGTATCTTGTTATATTTAAGTCAATACATAGCCTATCCTCTCTGATAAATCAGTTGGGGTATAGTGCATTGTATTGTTGTTGTTTTCATGATGCAATAATACACAATTATTTTATAAACAAAGAAATTTCTGTAAATATTTTTTTACTGTTTTATATTGCCTGCCAGTAACTCCAGTAACTTATCTTTTGCTTTAACACTTTCATATTTAAAGCACCCCATCGTCAGTAAATAGCCAAAGAGGAACATACCGCAAGGAGTTAGGTCGGCAATTTCAAATGGTCGTTTATTCATTTCCTGAATCAGAAATCCGATACCGAATAATGCTGTGAAACCCAACCATATACACATAAATATAATTACAGCTGTGTGCATCCTCATTTTTATATGCACCCGGCTTCCATTTAACCAGGCTTCGGTCGATCCTTTGATTTGAGGTAAAAATGAATTTCTGTAGCTTATTATCCGTTTAAATTCAAAAGTTCCATTTACAACGTATCCCGAAAAATAGTAATCCGATGTTGTTATAAACAGGTTTTTAAAGCTAAACTCCTTATCCGGTTCAACTTCCTTCTCCAGGCTTGATTGTACTTCTCCTGGTTTAAGATTGGTGTTTATATAAAAATCTTCAAAGGGTAATAGTTTCATGACCTGGTTTAGTTAATGAATGTATAGATAGCATCTATTTTTTATTTTTTGGAATTTTTTCAAAATAATTCCATCTACGCAAATACACTGCGCAGCATCCCTGTTTCTTTGTATCAACAATAAGAAATAAAGGAGGTCACAATGAAATTTAACCTGTTAAGCAAAACAAAAAACCAAACGGTAAACCATGAAGGTGCAAAAGCATTTACTATGAGTGCCGAAATGGAACTGTATACCACGGTAGTTACCTGGAGCTTAAATGATTCCTTTTATGAAAAAGACGAGGCGCGTTTAAACCGTCTTCGCCAACTGATAAATAAATGCCAGCCCGGGTTTGTGGGTAGGCTGGCAGTATATGCACGTACCAAAATGTATCTGCGTTCGGTACCGCTGGTGCTGGTTACCGAATTGGCTAAGCTGCACTCGGGCGACAACCTGGTCGCCCGGGTTACCGATGGTGTAATTGGCCGTGCCGATGAGATCACCGAACTATTGGCCTGCTACGAAATGTTGAACAAGCGCACCGGCACTAAAAAGCTGAACCGCCTAAGCAAGCAATTACAAAAAGGACTAAGCACAGCGTTCAACCGCTTTGACGAATACCAGTTTGGTAAATATAATCGCGATGGCGCTATCAAACTGCGCGATGCCCTGTTCCTGGTTCACCCAAAGGCAAAGGACGAATTGCAGCAGGTATTGTTCAATAAAATAGTGAACAATACACTGCAAACACCTTACACCTGGGAAACAGAGCTATCGGCATTAGGTCAGCTAAATTTCGACAGCGATGAGGCTAAAGCAGCGGCATTCTGCGCAAAGTGGGAAGAACTGATAGATAGCGGCAAGCTGGGTTACATGGCCCTGCTGCGTAACCTGCGCAATATACAGGAAGCAGGTGTAAGCTATACCCACTTCCAAAAGGTATGTGCAACGCTGGCGGATGTGGAGCAGGTGGCTAAAGCAAAGCAGTTTCCGTTCCGTTATTTGGCGGCATACCGCGAGCTGATAAACCCGGTTACAAAGGTGCCTGTGCAAAGCCTGGTTAAAAAGCTGACTGCTTTAATGCAGGGCAGCAATAAGGGATACGCCGGCGAGTTGCTGGAAGCCCTGGAAAAAGCGGTACAGGCAAGCGCAGCAAATATCAAAGGATTTGATCATGAAACCCGTGTGCTGTTAGCCTGCGACGTTTCGGGATCGATGCAGACACCCGTATCGGCAAAATCGAAGATCTTGCTGTACGATGTAGGTTTGATGCTGGCCATGCTATTGCAAAGCCGTTGTAAAAACGTAGAAGTAGGTATGTTTGGCGATACCTGGAAAACTATTGCTGTACCACGCAATAACATCTTAGGGAATGTACAGGAGTTTTATCGCCGCGAGGGCGAGGTGGGTTACGCTACCAATGGCTACCTGGTTATCAAAGACCTGTTAACCCGTAAGGTAAAAATGGATAAGGTATTTCTATTTACCGATGCCCAGTTATGGAACAGCTCATCAACAACTGGCGATCATTTACAGCCTTTATGGTTGCGTTACAAGGCAGAAGTATCGCCAAACGCGAAGCTCTACCTGTTTGACCTGAAAGGTTACGGACAAACGCCATTGCAAATATTGCGCAATGATGTATACCTGATAGCGGGCTGGAGCGATAAAGTTTTTGAGGTGTTAGCTGCCTTAGAGAATGGAGGCTCGGCGTTGGATGCTATCAATAACATAGAATTATAAGCCCCCTAACCCCCTAAAGGGGGAACAAGGGGTTTTTAACCAACTCCCAACTCCCCCTTTAGGGGGCCGGGGGGAATAAGGATGCCGTAGACATGGGTTACTTCGGTCACTGGTTAGGGGGAAATGGCATTGTAATAAAAGTTACGATGTGGGTTCGAATCCCAAAGCAATTTCCTCACTCCTGTGTTCGCCTGTTGCTCCTTGTAAGAAAATTAAAAAGGTGTCGTAAATAAGTGTTACTTCGATTTCCAAAACTGAGGCCGCCGGTTCGAGTCCGGCCCTTGAAAAAGGTAGCTCAGACGGTTAGAGCGCAGCGAAAAAACACACTTATTACCTGTTACCCTTTTTATAAAAAAAGAAATTAAAAACATAAGGATGCCGTAGAAACGGGTTACTTCGCTACCATTTGAGGGGGAGGGCAGTGTGGCGTAAGCAATGCTGAGGGTTCGAGTCCCTAAGGCGTGCCCCCGTCCCGCGTTCGCCAGTCGCTCCTTATGAAAATAAAAAAGAAGGTGCCGTAAATAAGTCTTACTTCGATCAGGGAACCGAAGCCGGGCTATATGCTACGGGCGGGATGAATGGCTTATTGCTTTTCGCCCTTCTTTTTAAAGAAATTGAAAATAAAAAAGGTGTCGTAAATAAGTGTTACTTCAATTATAACGTCCAGGTCGCCGGTTCAAGTCCGGCCATTGGCTTAAGCCGGTGTAGCTCAGTTTGGTTAGAGCAGGAACACCGCAAGGTGTATTCACTTATTGCTTTTTACCCTTTTTTTAAAGAAAATTAAAATATTAAGGTGCCCTAAATGTGCGCTACTTCGTGTAGCCCGTCGCTCAGCGGTAGAGCAAGTACCAGTGCATATTGCCCGCCGCCCTTAAGAAATAAAGAAGATGCCGTAACCCCTGCGTTACTTCGCCTGTAAAGCAAACCTAAACCGCGCAGGGTGATTGTCGCTCTTCTTTTAAATTAAAACAAAAAGGTGCCGTAAACTGGTGATACTTCGGTATGATGTTCCCTGGGGGAAAGGTGCAGATTCGAGTTCTGCCTGCAATTTATTGCAGTAGTCTAATTTCAAAAAACTCATCGGTTGCTTTTTGCCCTTTTTAATTTTAATAGTATAACCCTACCCTCCAAATTCAATCACTACATCATCGCTCACCGGGTGCCCGGTACAGGTAAGGATCCAGCCATCGGCCAAATCCGCCTCGGTAAGTACATCATTTTTAATCATTTCTACCTTGCCGGCGCTGCATTTGGCGGTGCAGGTGGAGCATACCCCGTTGCGGCAACTGTAGGGTAAGGGTACGTTGTTTTGCAGGGCGGCCTGCAGGATAGATTGGTTTTCGCCCACCACAAGGTTGTGCAGTTCGCCCTTGAATTTAATCCTGATATTTCGCGGCGGGAAGTTAATGGAGGTACCGGTTACGGCCACTGTTTCTAAAACAAAATTTTCCCGGCGGATCTGCCTGGGTTCGATACCCATATACACCAGCGCGAAACGGATCATGCGCATGTAAGGGAATGGCCCGCACAGGTAAAATGCGGCTTTGTATAAACCAGAGGGAGTTAGCTGGCGCGCAAGTTCTTCAACCTTATCGGCATTCAAACGATTGGCCTCGCTACTCAAAAACGTAATGATCCGGAATCTTTCGGGGTGCAGCACAGCCAGTTGGTTTAACTCTTCTTTAAATAAAATGGAGCTGGCGTCCTGGTTACTGTAAATAAGTGTAAGCTTGCTTTTACCGGGGCGGTTCAGTACATATTTTACCTGCGAAAATATGGGCGTGATGCCACTGCCACCTRCAAACAGTAAAATATCTTTCTCCTGCTCATAACCATTTATTATGAACCGGCCGGCCGGGGCTAAGGCATTTAATACATCGCCCACCTTCATTTTGGTAAGCATAAAGCGGGAGATCTCGCCATTGGTGATCCGCTTTATGGTGATGGACAGCCTTGGCTCATCCGGCGATGAGCTTAGGGAATATGACCGGCGGATCTCCTCGCTCCGGTGGTTAAATATCAAAGTAAGAAACTGCCCGGCTTTGTAGGCAACAGCCTCACCCGATATATTGCACAGGAAGAACGTAGCCGTATCCGGTGTTTCCCATTTAATTTGTTCAACCTTTAATTTTAAGATATCCTCGGTCATGTTCTACAAAAAAGCGGCAGAATGATTTAAATTCTGCCGCTTCAAATTTATAAGCTTAATTTAAATTAAGCGATTGCTTTGGCGTAAAGTTCGGCAACGTGCGCCCAGTTGATTACGCTCCAGATGCCTGCTAAATAATCAGGGCGACGGTTTTGATATTTCAGGTAATATGCATGTTCCCAAACATCGATACCTAAAATTGGAGTGCCTTTTACTTCGGCAATATCCATCAATGGATTGTCCTGGTTAGGGGTAGATGATACAACCAGCTTTTTATCAGCAGTAACAATTAACCATGCCCAGCCCGAACCGAAACGGGTTGCACCGGCTTCGTTAACTTTTGATTTTAAATCGGCAATTGAACCAAAAGTGCTGGTAATAGCAGCAGCCAAAGCACCTGTAGGCTCGCCGCCGCCGTTTGGAGAAAGCAAAGTCCAGAACATAGTATGGTTAAAATGACCACCACCATTATTGCGTACTGCAGGCGGAAATTTTGAGATGTTTTTGATGATATCCTCGATGCTGCTATCGGCTTCGGGTTTACCTTCAAGGGCCTTATTTAAATTAGTAACGTAAGCCTGGTGATGTTTGCCATGGTGAATTTCCATGGTAAGTTTATCAATGTGCGGTTCCAATGCATCGGTAGCGTAGGATAACGCCGGTAGTGTAAATGCCATAATTACGATTTTAAAGTTTAATGATTGTGATGAAACAAATATAAGAGTAGATTTTACTTTTTGTTCTAAATTATTGTCATGTTTCTTTAAGTCCATAGTCGATGGTCCATACCCCATCGTAACGACTGGTAAGGTTATTTTGACCATTGACTACTGGCTACTGCCCACCCTACTTCCTCTTCGCCTTAAAAAAGTTCTTCACCAGTTCGGCGCACTCATTTTCGCGGATGCCCCCGGTAATAACTGTTTTGGGGTGGGTTATTTTTTGATTAAGCCGGCCGAAACCCAATTTGGTATCATAAGCGCCAAAAACTATCCGGCTCACCTGGAACCAGTAGGATGCACCGGCGCACATTACGCATGGCTCCATGGTTACATATAGTGTACAGCCCTGCAGGTACTTACCCCCCATGGAGTTGGCCGCAGCTGTAAGGGCCTGCATTTCTGCATGGGCAGATACATCAGTCAGTCGTTCGGTAAGGTTATGCCCACGGCCGATGATCTTGCCGCCATAAGTTACTATAGCACCAATGGGGATCTCATCCTCTTCCAAGGCGTAGCGGGCTTCTTTTAAAGCTTCGCCCATAAAAAATTCATCAGGAGATATGGCTGGTTCCTCCTCAAAGTTTATATATCTCATTTAAATCAGTTTACTGCCATTTGGCACGGGTTTTTCAACTGCAGCTAAAACAATGTCGCCGTTGTCATCGGCAAAACCGGTAACCAGGAACTCCGACATAAAATTGCCGATCTGCTTTTTAGGAAAATTGATTACACCAACAATCTGCCTGCCTACTAATTCTTCTTTAGTATAATGTCTGGTGATCTGCGCGCTTGACCATTTGATGCCAAACTCTCCAAAATCAACCCTTACCTTGTACGCGGGTTTACGTGCCTGGGGAAAATCGGCGGCCTCCAATATAGTGCCTACCCTCAACTCTACTTGCTCAAAATCATGCCAGGTAATGGTTTCCATAACGGCAAAGATACAATTGAAGAAGATTCAAGAAACAAGAATCAAGAATTAAGACTTTTTTGTTGTGTTGCATTCGCAACAGGTGAAACAGCATAAAATTGCATTTGGTTGAAAATCAATTCGTTGCAAATTGTCATAAAATCAAAAACGCAACAAAACCACAACACTTTCCCTTCCCCGAAGACTTAGGCCTTCAAACTCCTCGTCTACACTCTCCCGCAGATCGTACAGCAGCCATTGTTTATTAGCGATAGAGCGAGTTTTAAAATTGTTTCGGGTGTTTTTAAGTAAATAGTGATATTTGTCGTGTAAATTAAGTAAGAACCATGACCCGTCTATCTGTCAACATCAATAAAATAGCCACCCTGCGTAACTCGCGCGGTGGTAACAACCCCGACCTGGTACAGGTTGCCAAAGATTGTGAACGTTTTGGCGCGCAAGGTATAACCGTGCACCCGCGGCCCGACGAAAGGCATATCCGCTACCAGGATGTTTTTGACCTGAAGAAAATAGTTACTACCGAATTTAACATTGAAGGCAATTGCCAGGAACAAAAATTTATAGACCTGGTACTGGCCAACAAACCCGAACAGGTTACTTTGGTACCCGATGTGCTGGGCCAGATCACCTCAAACCATGGCTGGGATACCATTACCAATTATCATTACCTAACGGACATGATAGCTGTTTTTAAAGAGGCCGGGATCCGGGTATCGATATTTGTTGACCCCATTGCCCAAATGGTTGAAGGGGCCACCAAAACAGGGACA
Source organism: Mucilaginibacter sp. P4_G9 (assembly GCF_056400985.1). Taxonomy (NCBI): domain Bacteria; kingdom Pseudomonadati; phylum Bacteroidota; class Sphingobacteriia; order Sphingobacteriales; family Sphingobacteriaceae; genus Mucilaginibacter; species Mucilaginibacter sp. P4_G9. Next base: position 8,742 of record NZ_JBFUKF010000101.1, read on the forward strand.
GACCGCATTGAATTATACACGGAAGGCTATGCCACGCATTACCACCAAGGCAAGGAACTGGCAATAGCTCCGTATATAGAAGCCGCTAAAATAGCACATGATGCGGGGCTTGGCATTAATGCGGGCCACGATCTTGATTTACATAACCTAAAATACTTTGCAGAAAACATTCCTGCTTTAGACGAGGTGAGCATCGGCCACGCGCTCATCAGTGATGCCTTATATTACGGGCTGGAAAATACTATACAAATGTATTTAAGGCAATTAGCAGTAGGTCGTTAGTTCGAAGTCGAAAGTCTTAAGGCCGAAGTCTTTGCTGCCAACTTTTGTACCCAATACCACTTTACCTCAAAATAGTTAAACTTCCCGATAACAGGTTGCAGTTTTTATTGAGGTTGATAATATAATAGTAAGTGCCCCCAGGTAAAGCTTTGCCGTTGTAAGTACCGTTAAAAGGTGTTGTATACCCCCTTGATTCAAATAGTTTTTGTCCGTTACGGTTAAATACCTGAACCAAGGCCTGTGGGTAATTTTCGATGCCGTTGATTTTCCAGTAATCATTATGACCATCGCCGTTGGGACTGAAGGTGTTGGCGATGTTGAGTGGGGATAAACCTACGCTCACCTTTACTTCAACACGGGCACCTTCGCAGCTACCGCTAACCCTGCTTACAAAAAAGCTCCGGTTTGATGTTGCTGAAATTTTAAACCGCCCATTTGCCTGTTCATCTAATGGGGTGGCGCTATCTGCCATGTCATATAAACGGTATGTAAAGCCTGGAGCCACATCACTTACAAAAAGGAAAGCGTCACCGGGCGTACACACCTGGATATCTGATACAGATGGCGGCCCAACATCAGTTGGGATAAGCGCGATATTAAAATTGATTTCCACGTCGCCACAACGGGTATCAAGCACACTTAACTTGTAATTTCCTGCCCCAAGGTTTTCTATGCTATTGGTATTGCCAATAGGCTGGCCCGCATCATTTAACCATTTATAAGTATAAGGGGGTAAACCACCTGTTATGATTACACCTTTTACAGAACCCGTTTTTAAGTCGCACCGATCATCTGCTTTCTGCCCGTAATCAACTATCTTAAATTGGGGCAATTCTGTTACCTGGTAGGTGTTGTAATAACTCTCGCATCTGTTTTGGTCGGTTAAGTAAAGTTTATAACTGCCCGGAGGTAAATTTATGGCATCGGTGTTTGCGCCGGCATATTCCTGTTTATCATTTTCCCATCTATACGATTTTACCAGGGCACCGGCAGTTAACGATAATGATCCGTTGGAGTTGGCATAACAGGCCTGCGTGGTTTTTATAGTATAAGTTGATGGATAAACCGTGCCGGGAGCCTCCAAAACATGGTAAACCTGCGATTGCTTCTGACAATAATCATTTGAAACGGTTAGCTGGTAAACCCCGGCAGGGACATTTTTTAAATCAAGGCTACTTCCTGATAAATTACCATTGGCATCGCGCCATTCATATTTAGTTCCACCTCTTGCTGTAACGCCGGTTACCGAGCCGTTAGCTTTACCACAACTGGCCAGTGTTGCAGGCGTGGGCGACTCAATAATGGTTATGCCGTTAACTTCCAATATCTCAATCTCTTTGCTGTAAACAGGGCCGCATTGAGTATCATCGGTTACCTGTAAAGTGTAGCTACCGGCAGGTTGGTTAGTAAGGTCCTGGGTATAGGCTACTACTTGCTGTAGATTGTTTTTCCAAATAAAGTGCCGGGTACCGGCACCGTTTGAAATCATTATATTTTTGACACCCCCGGTCGTTTGTCCGCAGTTGGTATGGGTGATGTCGGGTTTTGAGTCGTCGATATTGAGGCCGGGTGAGTTTTTAATTATAACCGGACCATATGTTTTTTCACAGCCTCTTTGTCCAAAATAATGCAGCGTATAGCTACCGGGGTTCAAATCTTTCACATCCAACTGGTCGCTCACCAGGTTTCCATGTTCATCTACCCACTTGAATTTGAAAACGGAAATGCTATATAGGTTGCTTATTGAACCAAGATTACCACATGCGGGCTGTATTACTTTTTTTTGACTGTCGTCAATAAAAGGGGTATGGTCCTCAAGCAAAAAGTAATATGAATATTGGATGCATCCAAATTGCTCAGCCTTAAGCCTGTATTTACCGGCAGGAACGTTTGTTAAATCTATATTGTTTCCAAAAACTTTGCCCTCTTCATTTTGCCATTCAAGTTTTTTTGTATTTACAGTTGATAGTGCGTTTAATATGGAGCCCCCCATACCGCACTCTGGGTGAATTACTGTTAAAGAAGTTTCATTAAAAATACGCGTATCAGTAAATTCCGAAGAATTACCGGTAAGCGTAGCCCCTGCCATAACTCCATACCCTGCTAATAAAGCATCATTATAGGTATAGTTTCCACTAGCGTCGGCATAAGTGGTGGTTAAATATGTTTTTGGTTGACATTGTGTACATTCTTTATCTGTATAAAATAGTTCAACCCGCGCATGTGGTGTTGTTTTACCGGTCACCGATGTTAACGTAAGCTTATCAACTGTAACACTTATTGGTTTTTGCCCAGGTGGTGTGTGCGTTGAATACGGCATGCCCATGTTGCAATAAAGAGAATTATGTGATAACTCTACAAAGTTTGACACCCCCACATTTAATGAAGCATCAAGAGCATTAATTGCAGCATTGCCATTATCCACCGCTTTTTGATTTTGCAAACAGTTTGTTATTACATTGCCTTTGCTATTATCGCTGCCTCCAATTAATGTTTTCCCGGCCGTATAGTAAAGCGTGATTGCCGCACCATCTACAGGGATCTTGTTTTTTTTATCGGTAGATGTTCCAAAAAAATTACTTTGTATTAAGCAGTTTAAATTCGTAAATCCTGTTATCAGCAATGAATAGCCAAAAACGTTGTTCGAAACCTCGATTGTTGTGTTCTTATGATAAGTTAATAGTGGTTGAACACCAATGCTCAGAGCCTGGTTACTCCAGCTAAAATCAATATTGGGGTCGGTATTTCTTTGCTGTAATGTATTAGCCGAAAAAATATTATTCTTTATTTTAATCTTCACATCTTCTTTAAGATCCTCGTTTGCACGGGCCGGCACAATAGAAACAAGATCGAATATCGTATTACCCTCGTTATTATTGTCTCCACCAACTGTCACATTATAAGTAAACGGTAAAAATATCCGGGATTGGTTATAAGTTCCTATTTTAATACCATCTTCCCCAATACCAACTAAATTACTCTTTAGTTCAATTGATTGGACTTCGCATGCCGGCAGTCCCATTGAATTACTGTCTTCTATGCCCTCAATAGCCGATTGAACATTATATATTACATTTCCTTTGCCCGGAGCTCCGACAACGATATGGTCAACTTTCCCCTGAATGGAAAGTACAATCCCCCCAAATGCGCCAAAAGCAGGATTGTCGGCAACGTAAAGATTTTTGACTATCAAGCCATACATTTCAAAATCAGCAACGCTGCCCAAAATAAAGCAATAAACTAACAGCGCCTTTTCTCCTTCTCCTTTAATGACAATTTTAGCGCCATTTACAGATAGTGGCGCGCCCGGCTGGGTCGATCCGTCGATAACCAGATCAGAGGTAATTCGGGGCAAATCTATTTTGATAGCTATAGTCCTCCCTGCCTCACTTAAATCCGGCAAATCAAAATTGATATAATCTTTCTCTGCACTGCCATTGGCGGCCGCTTTTGTTAAAGCCTCGCGCAAAGTACCTGGCCCGCTGTCGGCATTACTGGTTACTACAAATACCGCTGCGATGGTGGCATTTGTTACAAATATTAAAAACAGGATAAGGAGTAAGCGACGCATATAATAGTAAGAGCACTAAAATACGATAATTGCTTGTAAATGCTTTGTCAACTTGATATTACGCAATTGTTACTCATATTGTAAAATTGTACCTTTGCGGTAAATTTAAGGGGACGACCACTTCATGAAGCTGAACGCAGATTACCAGGAGAGATTTCAATCGAGACACATAGCTCCAAATGAGGCCGATACGGCAAAAATGTTAAAAACCATCGGTGTTAGTTCACTGGATGAATTGATAGCACAAACCATTCCTGACAGGATCAGGCTTACAAAACCACTCAATTTGCCGCCTGCGAAAAGTGAGTTTGATTACCTTACTACGCTTAAGCAAACATCATTAAAAAACAAGGTATTTAAGTCGTTCATCGGCAAGGGTTATTATGATGTTATAGTTCCGGGTGTTATACAACGTAATATACTGGAAAACCCAGGCTGGTATACCCAATATACCCCGTACCAGGCCGAAATTGCGCAGGGCCGTTTGCAAGCCTTGCTCAACTTTCAAACCATGGTTATTGATTTAACCGGTATGGAAATTGCCAATGCATCCTTACTGGACGAAGGTACCGCCGCTGCCGAGGCTATGTTTATGCAATACAGCCTGCGTAAAAACAGCAGTGCCAATGTTTTCTTCGTATCCGAAGAGCTGTTTCCGCAAACCATCGATATTTTAAAAACACGCTCCGAACCTTATGGGATCGAGCTGCAAATAGGCGACCATCGCACTGTTGAATTAACCGACAATATGTTTGGCGCCATTGTACAGTACCCGGCAGGTAACGGTGCCGTATATAATTATACTGATTTTGCTGCCAAAGGACACGAAAAAGGCATTAAACTAACCGTTGTTGCCGATATCATGAGCCTGGTACTGTTAACCCCTCCTGGTGAGTGGGGGGCTGATATCGTAGTTGGTTCAACCCAGCGCTTTGGTGTGCCCATGGGCTTCGGCGGACCGCATGCTGCGTTTTTTGCTACGAAAGAAGAATATAAACGATCAATCCCAGGCCGCATCATTGGTGTAACTATTGATAGTGCCGGTAACTATGCTTTGCGCATGGCCCTGCAAACCCGCGAGCAGCATATCCGCAGGGATAAAGCCACTTCGAATATTTGTACCGCGCAGGCATTACTGGCTATTATGGCCGGTATGTATGCCGTGTACCATGGCCCGCAAGGTGTTAAACTAATTGCCGAAAGAATCCACGGGCTAACTGTACTATTGGCTAAGGCCCTTGGTGAATTAGGTTATAAACAGCTAAACGAATCGTATTTTGATACTTTGAAGTTTGATGTTGCTCATTTGGCCGGCCCTATCCATTCAGAGGCATTAAACAACGAGATGAACCTGAACTATGAAGGCTCGGTTGTTACCATTTCTGTTGACGAAACCACATCGCCCGAGGATATTAAAACTATCGTAAGGTTTTTTGCAAAAGTAATAGGCAAAACTATTCACGATGTGAATTTTGATGAACTGAAAGGTGATCTGCAAACTGTTATCCCTGCTGCATTGCAGCGCACATCTGCTTATTTAACGCATGGCCTGTTCAATACGCATCATTCTGAGCACGAAATGCTGCGTTACATTAAATCGCTGGAAGCAAAAGATCTTTCGCTTTGCCATTCTATGATCGCTTTAGGTTCGTGCACCATGAAGCTGAACGCGACAACCGAAATGGTGCCGGTTACCTGGAATCATTTCAGCAAAATTCACCCGTTTGCACCTACCGACCAGGTAGGCGGCTACATGCAACTGTTTGATGAGATCAACAACTGGCTGAGCGAGATCACTGGCTTTGCAGCCATGAGTCTACAGCCAAATGCAGGCGCGCAGGGTGAGTATGCGGGCTTAATGGTTATCCGCGCCTATCATCAGGACAGGGGAGATAACCATCGTAATATTGCTTTAATCCCATCATCAGCACATGGCACCAATCCTGCATCAGCAGCTATGGCCGGTATGAAGATTGTGGTTGTTAAGTGCGATGACAATGGCAATATTGATGTTGCCGATATGCGCGCCAAAGCAGAGCAATATAAAAACGAGCTATCGTGCTTAATGGTTACCTATCCATCAACACACGGCGTATTTGAAGAGTCGATCATCGAGATATGTGATATTATTCACCAGAATGGCGGCCAGGTTTATATGGATGGTGCCAACATGAATGCCCAGGTAGGCTTAACCAGCCCGGCTAATATAGGCGCCGATGTTTGCCACTTAAACCTGCATAAAACCTTTTGCATTCCGCATGGCGGCGGTGGTCCGGGTATGGGCCCAATTGGCGTGGCTAAGCACCTGGTTCCTTATTTACCGGGGCATGCTGTGGTTGATATCGAAAGGGGTAAATCAATCCACGCGGTATCTGCAGCTCCCTGGGGTTCGGCTTCTATCCTCATCATCTCTCATGCTTATATAGCCATGATGGGCGGCGATGGACTAACCAATGCTACACGTTACGCTATCCTGAACGCCAATTATATTAAAACAAGGTTGCAGGATCATTTCCCGGTATTATACACCGGCGCCAATGGCCGCTGTGCCCACGAAATGATATTGGATTGCCGCTCATTTAAATCACTCGGTATCGAGGTTACAGATATTGCCAAACGCCTGATGGACTATGGCTTCCATGCGCCAACAGTATCATTCCCGGTTGCGGGTACGGTTATGGTTGAGCCAACAGAATCGGAGCCTAAACATGAGCTTGATCGCTTTTGTGATGCAATGATCGCTATCCGTCACGAAATTGCCGATATAGCCGCCGGAATATCAGATAAAACAGATAACCCGTTAAAAAATGCACCTCATACAGTATCGGTAATTACCGGTAACGAGTGGGAGCATCCATATTG
>NZ_JBFUKF010000102.1:0-15409 GCF_056400985.1 Mucilaginibacter sp. P4_G9
CTCTTATATTGTGATAAAACTGGGGCAGTGGTTCTTTGGTTTCTTTGGCGGCATCTACATCTTTTACATATGATTCTTCGCGGGGCTGGTCGCTTTCATCCCAGTAACGGTTCATGAGTTCGCCGTCGCGCATCCGTGCTGCCCTGTGGGTAGCTGCGTTTGCTTTTAAATTGGCAGATCCCAGCATCCAGTAATTGTATTCCTTAATGAGCTGAGGCCTGAACTGGTTTAGTACCTGTTTGCCTTCATTTTTGGCCAGCAGGTTTACCATCATGGCAAAAAATGGCGGCTGCGAGCGGGTAAGGTAATAGCTGCGGTTGCCGTTGGGGATAAAGCCATATTTATCAATAAGATAAGCAAAGTTCTCCACCATATTGTGGATCACTTTAACCTGGTGACTTTCCTGCAACCCCAGCATGGTAAAATAAGAATCCCAGTAATAGATCTCCCTGAAACGCCCGCCGGGAACTATGTATGGGTTAGGCAGTGCCAATGTTGATGAGTTTGGCTTGGCTTCATCGGGCCGCCGCTGTAAAACCTGCCACAAGGTATCAATATGCCTACGGATCCCGGCTTCAATATCGGTTTGGAAAGCATTATGGGAGATGGGCATATCAAAGTTTGCCAACACAAATGCCTTCAGATCAAATCCCGGCTTGTTCTTTTGTTCATGATATGCTTTCATGATTAATGCCGGATCTTGCCTGGGTACAGCATCCACAAAAGTTTTATTATCCGGGAATATGTTTGATAATTGAACAGCCTCAAACAAGCCGGGGTATTGTTGCCGCGGAGTTAAATTTTGCGATTTAACACCCAGCGCGAAAAATAAAAATGCAAGTAAAAAAAATCTCCTCATTATCTTTTTGGTGTGCCTTTTACAGGATAAGGTAATTGGTTTATAATAGTGTATAAATCTAATATTTTTTGAAAGAAATGTAGGTTAAATCTCAATAATTCTCCCCTCTTTTTGACATAATAATACGTAGATATAGAGTCTAACAAGCTATTATACATCCAATATATATGATCGATCCCAGCCTGTGGCACGGGCTCTGTTGGATGGGGTAATTTTAATTTGTCATTAATTTAAAAGCATAAAATTTTCCACCGGGTGTAACAATAACACCTACTTAAACATCTATATAAAAATTATATCCGAATTTAGCGGCTGCTATGCTGTGCCCGGTATTGCTGATGATTTAACTAATAATGATGCTTTTTATCCTGTCTTCTAAAAAATATAATTCAAAACGCTTAACAATTGTTCAGGGACTTTTAATGGCGGTAATTTTTGCTGCAATTTTTTCGTCCTGTGGCGATATAAATAAACAGGCTGCCGCAAACCAGGCTCCGCAGGTTTTGGATTACAAAGTAATGCAATTGCAACCCCGTTCGGCAACTTTAAATGTTGATTATCCGGCAAGTATCCAGGGGCAGCAAAATATCGAGATCAGGCCCAAAGTTGATGGTTATGTGGAGAAAATTTATGTGGATGAAGGCTCCGTTGTAACCAAAGGTCAATTGCTGTTTAAAATAAATGCGCCGCAATATGAGCAGGAGGTACGCACCGCCGAAGCCGGCATTAAAACTGCCGAAGCCGACCTGAGCCTGGCCAGGATGCAGGTAAATAAAGTAAAACCACTGGTTGAGAAGGATATTATCAGCCATTATGAATTGGAATCGGCAGAATATACGCAGCAATCAAAAGCAGCAGCGCTGGCACAGGCCAAAGCTGCTTTGGTAAATGCTAAAGTGAATTTAGGGTACACCACTATCACCAGCCCGGTAAACGGAGTTATTGGCTCCTTACCTTATAAACTGGGTAGTTTGGTAACCAGCAGCACAACAGATCCGCTTACTACTGTTTACAATACATCAAATATTTACGCCTACTTTGCCTTAAACGAAAAGCAATTGCTTGATTTTAGCAGGGATAGTACAAACAACACATCTTTCAAAACCAAATTGAGTAAGCTGCCGGCTGTAGCGCTGATATTGCCGGATGGTACTACTTATGAGCATTTTGGTAAGGTTGAAACCGTGAACGGTTTGATAAATACCGCTACCGGCGCCGCTAATGTACGCGCCGATTTTGCGAACCCGCGCGGCCTGATCCGTAGTGGTAGCAGCGCGGTGGTGCGGATTCCAAAGGTGGTTAATTCAGCATTGCTGGTTCCGCAAAGTGCCACTTATGAGCTGCAGGATAAGCGTTTTGTGTATGTTGTAGATGATCAGCATAAGATAAAAAATGTGGCTATTAATGTGATGGATAACACTGCCGATAAGTTTTATGTAATTACTGACGGACTTAAAGCCGGCGACAAAATTATACTGGAAAGCTCTGGTAACTTACAGGATGGTACTGTTATTAAACCAAATGAAGTTAATGCTGCTTCTGTTTACGGCAATCTTAAATAATACATATTTCTACCTTGTCAATCATCACTAAAGCAATATTATGCTTAAAAAATTTATAGAACGCCCTGTACTATCAACCGTTATTTCTGTATTGCTGTTGATACTGGGTATTTTAGGACTCATTAATCTCCCCATTTCACAATACCCTGATATTGCCCCACCCACCGTGCAGGTAGAGGCTTATTACAGTGGCGCCAATGCCGATGTAGTACTTAAAAGTGTTATTATCCCGATGGAAGAACAGATCAACGGGGTGGAGAACATGACTTACATGACTTCATCTGCCAGTAATGATGGTTCGGCATCTATCACAGTTTATTTTAAGGTTGGTACTAACCCGGATCTCGCTGCTGTAAACGTGCAGAACCGGGTATCAAGGGCTACAAGTTTGCTGCCGCTGGTAGTAACACAGTCTGGTGTTACGGTTGCAAAAAGCCAGAGCAGTAACCTTATCATCTTTTCGTTATACAGCGAAAATAAAACTTACGACGAGACATTTTTGCAAAATTATGCCAAGATAAACCTGGTGCCGCAAATACAACGCGTAACGGGTGTGGGTAATGCCAATGTTTTTGGATCCCGGGATTATTCGATGCGGATATGGCTAAAACCCGATGTAATGTCGAGGTATAATCTTATTCCTGATGATATTACCGACGCACTTAATGAACAGAATATTGAGGCTGCACCCGGTAAGTTTGGCGAAAATAGCAACCAATCATTCCAGTACGTTATAAGGTACAAAGGGCGGCTTAAAACAGCTGCAGAGTTTGGTAATATTATTATTAAATCGGTAGGTAATGGCCAGTTATTGCGCTTAAATGATGTGGCGCGTGTTGAAATGGGGTCACTGGACTATTCTTTTGATATTCAAACCAACAGCTTGCCATCGGTAGGCGTGGCTATTAGCCAAACCGCCGGCTCAAATGCCCGCGATGTGATCAATGAATCTAAAAAGATACTGGAAGCTGCTGCCGAAAAGTTTCCTAAAGGGATGAAGATTACCTACCTGGTTGATGCCAATAATTTCCTCGATGCCTCGATTGAGAAGGTGATGAGCACTTTGATTGAAGCATTTATACTGGTATTTATTGTGGTATTTGTATTTCTGCAGGATTTCAGGTCTACACTAATCCCTGCCATTGCAGTTCCGGTGGCCATTGTGGGAACTTTCTTTTTCCTCAACCTTTTTGGTTTTACCATTAATTTGCTTACGCTATTTGCGTTGGTGTTGGCAATTGGTATTGTGGTAGATGATGCCATTGTGGTGGTTGAGGCTGTGCATGCCAAGCTGGATTTGGGCTATAAATCGGCCCGAAAAGCATCTATTGATGCAATGAACGAGATCTCAGGAGCCATAGTTTCTATTACCCTGGTAATGTCGGCAGTATTTTTACCTGTAACATTTATTTCCGGGTCGACAGGGGTTTTCTATAAGCAGTTTGGAATTACCCTGGCTGTAGCTATTTTGCTTTCAGCTGTTAATGCGCTAACACTTAGTCCGGCTTTATGTGCTCTGTTTTTAAAACCCCACGAAAAAGGGACTAAGAAGCACGGCTTTCTCAATCATTTTTACGTGGTGTTCAATGCTTCTTTTAATGCGGTAACAGGTAAGTATAAAAAATCGGTAAACTTTTTAGCTCATAAAAAGTGGATTGCCCTTGCTGCCGTTGCTGTTTTTTCGGCGGTGCTGATATATTTGGTTAAAACAACACCATCAAGCTTTGTGCCTAATGAAGACCAGGGGACTGTTTTTGCGGCTATCAGCCTGCCGCCTGCGTCATCAATGGAACGTACAGAGGCAGTTGCCAGTAAGATCGATAGCATCGGTCATACCTTCYCGGCGGTTGTAAATACGCTTAAATTGGTGGGCTTTAACTTTATTGCAGGATCTGGAAGCGCATACGCCATGGTGATCATGAAGCTGAAGGGCTGGGACGAACGTAAAGATAAAAGTCAAAGCCTGCAAAGTATTATTGGTCAGCTATCAGCCAAAACCAGTGGTTTAAGGGAAGCCAACGTTTTTTATTTTTCGCCGCCAACCTTGCAAGGTTTTGGTAACAGTGATGGTTTTGAATTTCAATTGCAGGATAAAGGAGGTCATTCGATTGATGAATTGTTTAAAGTGAGTAACAACTTCCAGGCGGTTCTAAAAAAACGCAAGGAGATACAAAGTTTAAATTCATCTTTTAACCCCAACTTTCCACAATTCCAGGTGGATGTAAATGTGGCTAAATGTAAGGAGGCGGGTGTAACGGTAAATTCGGTATTAAATACGCTGCAAGGATATTATGGCGGCTTATATGCGTCAAATTTTAACCAGTTTGGTAAGCAATACCGTGTAATGGTGCAGGCCGATTATGATTACCGGGCCAATGAAATAGGTTTAAGTAAAATATTTGTGCGTAACAACGCTGGTGCCATGGCGCCTATCACTTCATTTATTACTTTGAAAAGAGTGTTCGGTCCGGAGTCGATTTCAAGGTTTAACCTGTTTACGGCTATATCTGTTTCCGGCTCGCCTAATCCGGGTTATAGCACCGGGGATGCTATTAAGGCAATAAAAGAGGTAGCCCAGCAAACCTTGCCGGCTGGTTACGATTTTGAGTTCTCTGGCCTTACCCGCGAAGAATTGAGCACAGGAACACAATCGGCCTATATATTTATTCTTTGCCTGGTGTTTGTATATTTTTTGTTGAGCGCCCAATATGAAAGTTACCTACTGCCTTTCGCTGTGTTGCTTTCGTTACCGGTCGGTTTGGCAGGCACTTACCTGTTTGCCCGGATCTTTGGTGTAGGGAGTAACATTTATCTGCAGATATCGCTCATTATGCTCATTGGATTACTGGCTAAAAATGCTATCCTGATTGTAGAGTTCGCTTTAGACAGGCGTAGGGCCGGGATGGACCTCATACCTGCCGCCATTGCTGGCGCCGAAGCTCGTTTACGACCGATCCTGATGACCTCCTTTGCCTTCATTTTTGGTATAATGCCTTTAATGGTTTCAACAGGGGCCGGGGCTAATGGCAACAGATCGATAGGTACAGGTGCTGTAGGAGGGATGTTTGTAGGTACAGTGTTTGGGGTATTTGTGATCCCGGTATTGTTCATCATATTTCAGCACCTGCAGGAAAAAGTAAGCGGTAAACGAAAATACGATGAGGATGATGAAAATGATGAAGCAGTAATAACTCCTGCTAACTAATTCATTAAAAGGTATAACATGAACAAATTCAGTTTTAAATATATATTGCTTTTTACGCTATTATTCGGTGTGCTGTCCTCTTGTAAAATCACCAAAACTTACAACCGCCCGACTGTGAGTACAAACGGACTTTACCGCGATCAGCAATTAAATGATACAACAACAATGGCAGCAATGCCATGGCAGAGCCTGTTTGCTGATACCATATTAAGATCACTGATACAGGAAGGGCTGAACAATAACCTCGATCTTAAAACGGCCGTCCAGAGAATCGTAGAGGCACAGGCAACATTACAGCAAAGCAAGGCCGCATTTTATCCATCCTTAAGCGGTAATGCAGGCGTAACCAGGTCTAAGCAATCTTCGGCCGGCTTAAATTATCCTGCCGGGGTAAGCATCAATACTTTAACTACCAACTACCAGGCTGGTATAACATCCTCATGGGAAGCCGATGTTTGGGGTAAATTAAGCAGTACCAAACGGGCAGCCCTTGCTAATTTTTTTCAAACTGATGCAGCCAAAAGAGCGGTACAAACTCAATTAATTGCAGATATAGCAAATAATTATTTTACACTATTAGCTTTGGACAAACAACTGGAAATCACCCTTGAAACCTTGAAAAACAGGATAAAAGATGTGGAAACTATGAAGGAGCTAAAAGCAGGGGCAGTAGTAACCGGCGCGGCCGTAGTGCAAAGTGAGGCTAACCGTTACGCTGCAGAGGTATCTATCCCAGATTTGAAACGCAGCATTCGTGAAACGGAGAACGCTTTGGATATATTACTTTCAAGGCCGCCCGGACCCATTAACCGCAGTAATTTGATGAGCCAGAAAATAGTAAGTGAATTACAGACTGGTATACCGGCGCAACTGCTTAACAACCGCCCCGATGTACAGCAAAGCGAATATTCCTTTAGGGCAGCTTTTGAAAATATCAATGTTGCCAATGCTTATTTTTATCCAGCCTTTACCATAACTGCTTCGGGAGGTTTATCCACATTGCAGTTAAAAGATTTTTTTGTCAATTCTATATTCTATAACATAGCTGCAGGCTTAACACAGCCCATTTTTAACCAGGGACTAAATAAAGCGCGACTGCGTACTGCACAAGCCCAGCAACAGGAGGCCTTAAATAGTTTTCAAAAAACGCTGCTTGTTGCAGGACAGGAAGTTTCAAACGCGCTATATGCACAGCAAACGGCTTTAGAAAAACAGGATGCGCGCAGTAAGCAGATCATAGCCCTGCAAAAGGCCGTTGATTATACCCAGGAGCTGTTAAGGTATAGTTCGGCTACTAATTATACTGATGTATTAACATCGGAGCAAAACCTGCTATCTGCCCAGCTAAGTGGAGTTAACGACAGGTTACAGGAATTACAGGCAGTAGTGAACCTTTATCGTGCTTTGGGTGGTGGATGGAAGTGATATGTCTGATTTTATTATCTCCAGCGTATTTTGAACTTCGTTATGCTTTTTTTCGGACTGATAGAAATTATGATCTGCTAAATTTCTGTCTGTAAAAAACTACACTAAAAGAGAAGATATACGATGCTAAAACAAAAAAAGCTTCTTAAAAAAGAAGCTTTTTCCATAGATAGATGGTGGTGTATTAATAATGATTAGGCTATAAAGCCTGTAAATTGAGGGGTTCTATCCCGGTTATTGTCTGTTAAGCGGGTATGAATAGCTTTTAGTGTAATAGCCTTTTTGGTAATGAGGTCAAAAATAGTATTTCTGACACTTTTAAGAGGTTGATTGATATTAATGTGTACTATTTTCATACTTACAGGTAAACCAATTTCATGCCAGCTATTCACTTTAACGGAATAACAGGTTATACTATATATAATAAAGGTATCCAGCCGGGCTTATTGTTATTAAATTAGCCTAAGGGCTAAGCGGGGAATTTATTTGAAATTCTTAACTCTTTTGTTGGATATCCATCGTTAGCTTACAAACATTTTTGACCTGAGGCAACTTCCGCTTATAACTTTACGGCGACTTAATTTGAGTTATCACCTCGGGAGTGGATTTTTTTAATTTTTTCGTTCTGGTAATTAACATCTTATGCACAGGTGTTGGTAAAAAGCGAGAATAGGTTTGCAGGAGTGTAAAAAGTGGCTACCTTTGCAGCCCGCAAATAAGGAAGCGGGRTTGTTCTTAGAAAGGTTTATTGAAGYGGGTTTTGGAGGCAGGRTRAAGCGRAAAAGRSAGAGAAAAAAGAAACTCAAAAAAACTTCAGATAAATTTTCGGAAAGTCAAAAAGTTTGCTACTTTTGCACCCCGCAACGGGGATAGAGAAAAGGGTAGTTGAGCGGTTCAAAACTTAGGATTTCGAAAGAAAAAATAAAAAAAATAAGTTTTGGAAAATAGGAAAAGGTTTCTACCTTTGCAGACCCAAACGGAAGGGTGCTTGAGAGAGCGAAAGAAGTTGAGYCTGAGCAAWTCAGGCGATAAGAAAAGAGGAAGAAAGTTAGCWTWGGTTAAYGAGTAATCAAAAAGAGTTTGRGAGCGATTCYCRGGCTTACAAAAATGACAAATCAGGCAAGGCAACTTGTAAAGATTATATAGCGGAACCGTGACGGGGAAGCGAGAAAGTTCTTTTAAGAAATAGAAAATCATGTAGAGTAACACAGAAGCTRAAAGCGGAATGCGTAAAGCAGRAAGCRAARGGYGGATGAGTTATGATAACAAAGAGTTTAGATACTGTATAAAGATACATAATTATACAGATTCTATTATTAATAATAGGGTCAGTGGTTAAACACACATTTTACAATGGAGAGTTTGATCCTGGCTCAGGATGAACGCTAGCGGCAGGCCTAATACATGCAAGTCGGACGGGATAGGAGAGCTTGCTTTCCTTGAGAGTGGCGCACGGGTGCGTAACACGTATGTAACCTACCTTAATCAGGGGGATAGCCTCTCGAAAGAGAGATTAAGACCGCATAACATCATGGAGTAGCATTACTTTATGATCAAATATTTATAGGATTAAGATGGGCATGCGGAACATTAGCTAGTTGGTAAGGTAACGGCTTACCAAGGCTACGATGTTTAGGGGATCTGAGAGGATGACCCCCCACACTGGTACTGAGACACGGACCAGACTCCTACGGGAGGCAGCAGTAAGGAATATTGGTCAATGGGCGGAAGCCTGAACCAGCCATGCCGCGTGCAGGAAGACTGCCCTACGGGTTGTAAACTGCTTTTGTACCGGAATAAACCCTGATTCGAGAATCAGGCTGAATGTACGGTAAGAATAAGGATCGGCTAACTCCGTGCCAGCAGCCGCGGTAATACGGAGGATCCAAGCGTTATCCGGATTTATTGGGTTTAAAGGGTGCGTAGGTGGCTTATTAAGTCAGGGGTGAAAGACGGTAGCTTAACTATCGCAGTGCCTTTGATACTGATGAGCTTGAATGAACTAGAGGTAGGCGGAATGTGACAAGTAGCGGTGAAATGCATAGATATGTCACAGAACACCAATTGCGAAGGCAGCTTACTATGGTTTGATTGACACTGAGGCACGAAAGCGTGGGGATCAAACAGGATTAGATACCCTGGTAGTCCACGCCCTAAACGATGAATACTCGATGTTGGCGATATACGGTCAGCGTCTAAGCGAAAGCGTTAAGTATTCCACCTGGGGAGTACGCCCGCAAGGGTGAAACTCAAAGGAATTGACGGGGGCCCGCACAAGCGGAGGAGCATGTGGTTTAATTCGATGATACGCGAGGAACCTTACCCGGGCTTGAAAGTTAGTGAATTGAGCAGAGACGCTCAAGTCCTTCGGGACACGAAACTAGGTGCTGCATGGCTGTCGTCAGCTCGTGCCGTGAGGTGTTGGGTTAAGTCCCGCAACGAGCGCAACCCCTATGTTTAGTTGCCAGCACGTTAAGGTGGGGACTCTAAACAGACTGCCTATGCAAATAGAGAGGAAGGAGGGGACGACGTCAAGTCATCATGGCCCTTACGTCCGGGGCTACACACGTGCTACAATGGATGGTACAGAGGGCAGCTACCTGGCAACAGGATGCCAATCTCCAAAAGCCATTCACAGTTCGGATCGGGGTCTGCAACTCGACCCCGTGAAGTTGGATTCGCTAGTAATCGCGTATCAGCAATGACGCGGTGAATACGTTCCCGGGCCTTGTACACACCGCCCGTCAAGCCATGGAAGCTGGAAGTGCCTGAAGTGCGTAACCGCAAGGAGCGTCCTAGGGTAAAGTCGGTAACTGGGGCTAAGTCGTAACAAGGTAGCCGTACCGGAAGGTGTGGCTGGAATACCTCCTTTCTGGAGCAGTATCAGTAACGAAGCTATCGTAACAAGTTACCTACATGATTATTTCTTAAAATTGGTTGATTGGTTGATTAGGTTGAATGGTGAGTAGTTGAAAAACGAAAATCAAACATCAGATTCAATCCTTCACTAATTAAAACAAAAAAGGAAACCCAAAAGATGAAGCCATCAGTGGCAATAACACATCCGGGTTACGAGATTGAAAGAAATCGGGAAGAGGAGCATCACCAATCGTAAATCCGAAATCCGAAATCGAGACAGTCCTGTAGCTCAGCTTGGTTAGAGCACTACACTGATAATGTAGGGGTCAGCAGTTCAAATCTGCTCGGGACTACTAAGGTAAAGTCAAAAATCAAAATTCAAAAGTCAAAACCGGAAAGGCAATGGCTAATGAGCGATGACTAATGATGAATCATCTTAAGGGGGATTAGCTCAGCTGGCTAGAGCACCTGCCTTGCACGCAGGGGGTCAACGGTTCGAATCCGTTATTCTCCACCATGCTTCGCAGTAGCAAGTATATCGTATCATGTAGCAAGAAAGAAGTCTTGATACATGATACTGACGACTTGATACTAGATAAAAGCAAAACGTTCTTTGACATATTGGAAGAAGTAATTGAAAAAGAGAAGACAACAGTATAGAGACGGTTGTTGGCTTTAAAGGATTACAAGGACAAAGGTAAAGAGGTAGCAATACCAATGAACCAATGAACGAGTGAACCAATGAACGGCAATCTGATCAAAAAGCATACTATACGAGCAAAAGGCGTATAAGTAGAAGAAAGTAAGAAAGGGTACACGGGGGATGCCTTGGCTCTCAGAGGCGATGAAAGACGTGATAAGCTGCGATAAGCTACGGGGATCTGCAAATAAGACTTGATCCGTAGATTTCTGAATGGGGAAACCTAATTAGTTGAAGACTAATTGCATAAATGCGCAAACCTGCTGAACTGAAACATCTAAGTAAGCAGAGGAAGAGAAAATAATAATGATTTCCTGAGTAGTGGCGAGCGAAAGGGAAGAAGCCCAAACCAATTATGTTACGGCATAATTGGGGTTGTAGGACCACAACATGAGAATTAAACAAAACCGGAACGGGGTGGGAAACCCGGCCATAGAGCATGAGAGCTGCGTACGGGTAATGAATAATTGGATAGTGGTATCCTGAGTACCGCGAGGTCGGAGACGCCTTGTGGGAATCTGCCGGCACCATCCGGTAAGGCTAAATACTCCTGAGAGACCGATAGTGAACCAGTACCGTGAGGGAAAGGTGAAAAGAACCCCGAACAGGGGAGTGAAATAGAACCTGAAACCGTGTACTTACAAGCGGTCGGAGCGGACTTGTTCCGTGACGGCGTGCCTTTTGCATAATGAGCCTACGAGTTACTCTTTCCTGGCAAGGTTAAGTGTTTAAGACACGGATCCGAAGCGAAAGCGAGTCTGAATAGGGCGTATAGTCAGGGGAGGTAGACGCGAAACCTTGTGATCTACCCATGGACAGGTTGAAGGTGCCGTAACAGGTACTGGAGGACCGAACCGATAAACGTTGAAAAGTTTCCGGATGATTTGTGGGTAGGGGTGAAAGGCTAATCAAACTGGGAAATAGCTCGTACTCCCCGAAATGTTTTTAGGAACAGCCTGGCGGTTGAGTTAATAAGAGGTAGAGCTACTAATTGGGTGCGGGGGAGTCAAATCCTACCAAATCCAGATAAACTCCGAATGCTTATTAATATACGCTGGAGTGAGGCTCTGGGTGCTAAGGTCCAGGGCCGAGAGGGAAAGAACCCAGACCATCAGCTAAGGTCCCCAAATTACTGCTAAGTTGAACTAACGAGGTCCGATTGCACAGACAGCTAGGATGTTGGCTTGGAAGCAGCCATTCATTTAAAGAGTGCGTAACAGCTCACTAGTCGAGCGATCGGGCATGGATAATAAACGGGCATCAAGCAGTATACCGAAGCTATGGATTTGCAGCAATGCATCTGGTAGGGGAGCATTCTATATACCGGCGAAGCAGGAGGGACAACCGACTGTGGAGGTTATAGAAAAGCAAATGTAGGCATAAGTAACGATAAGGCGGGAGAGAAACCCGCCCACCGAAAGACTAAGGTTTCCTGATCAACGCTAATCGGATCAGGGTTAGTCGGGGCCTAAGGTGAAGCCGAAGGGCGTAGCCGATGGAYAACTGGTTAATATTCCAGTACTTTTTATAACTGCGATGCGGTGACGGAGTAGTGACACTGACGCGAACTGACGGAATAGTTCGTTAAAGGCCGTAGGTATATGGACTGTAGTTAAGTACGCAGACCATGCTGAAAGCTGATAGTATACCAAATCTTCGGAGGCGGTAATAGTTCAGGTAATCAGACTTCCAAGAAAACCCGCTAAGCTTCAGGTTATAAAAACCCGTACCGTAAACCGACACAGGTAGTCGAGGAGAGAATCCTAAGGTGCTCGAGTGAATCATGGCTAAGGAACTCGGCAAAATGGCCCTGTAACTTCGGGAGAAGGGGCGCTTTCAGCAATGGAAGCCGCAGTGAAAAGGCCCAGGCGACTGTTTAACAAAAACACATGGCTATGCAAAATCGAAAGATGACGTATATGGCCTGACACCTGCCCGGTGCCGGAAGGTTAAGAGGGGATGTTAGGAGCAATTCGAAGCATTGAATCGAAGCCCCGGTAAACGGCGGCCGTAACTATAACGGTCCTAAGGTAGCGAAATTCCTTGTCGGGTAAGTTCCGACCTGCACGAATGGTGTAACGATCTGGGCGCTGTCTCAGCCATGAGCTCGGTGAAATTGTGGTATCGGTGAAGACGCCGGTTACCCGCAACGGGACGGAAAGACCCCATGCACCTTCACTACAACTTAACATTGATATCGGATACAGGATGTGTAGGATAGGTGGGAGACTGTGATCTGGCTTCGCTAGGAGTCAGTTAGTCAACGTTGAAATACCACCCTTTCTGTATTTGGTGTCTAACTCTGTAATACGGAGGACATTGTTTGGCGGGTAGTTTGACTGGGGTGGTCGCCTCCAAAAAGGTAACGGAGGCTTTCAAAGGTAAGCTCAGTACGCTTGGTAACCGTACGTGGAGTGCAATAGCATAAGCTTGCTTGACTGTGAGGCAGACAAGCCGAGCAGGGTCGAAAGACGGATATAGTGATCCGGTGGTTCTGCATGGAAGGGCCATCGCTCAAAGGATAAAAGGTACGCTGGGGATAACAGGCTGATCTCCCCCAAGAGCTCATATCGACGGGGAGGTTTGGCACCTCGATGTCGGCTCGTCACATCCTGGGGCTGGAGAAGGTCCCAAGGGTTGAGCTGTTCGCTCATTAAAGTGGCACGCGAGCTGGGTTCAGAACGTCGCGAGACAGTTCGGTCCCTATCTGTTGTGGGCGCAGGAAGTTTGAGTGGGGCTGACCTTAGTACGAGAGGACCGGGTTGGACTAACCTCTGGTGAATCTGTTATGGCGCCAGCTGTATTGCAGAGTAGCTACGTTGGGAATAGATAAGCGCTGAAAGCATCTAAGTGCGAAACTAGCCACAAGATGAGACTTCCATTGAGGGTCGTAGGAGACTACTACGTTGATAGGTCATAGGTATAAAGGTGGTGACATCATAGCCGAGTGATACTAATTGCCCGAAGCTTTCTCATAGCAGGTAATGAATGGTTCATTGGTTGACTGGTTCAGTAGTTCATTGGTAGCAATACTAATAAACGAATGAACAAGTGAACTAATGAACCGAGAAAAACTAATACTGTTGTTTTCTTTAATCAAGAACTTCTTTCAATAATATGTCATTGTTTGTGGTCATTAGTCATTGTGTCATTAGTCATTGGGCTGAGCATATTGATGAAATCCGGAACAAATAAAAATATCAGTTGAGCATATGCGCCAGGCAGTCACTAATGACTACTGACCAATCAACAAAAGAAATTCAGGTGCCTATATCGGCGGTGTCTACCTCTTCCCATTCCGAACAGAGAAGTCAAGCCCGCCAGAGCCGATGGTACTGCGGTAAAACGTGGGAGAGTAGGTCGGTGCCCAATCTTAAATCAAGCCCTTGTCCGTCAATTGACGGATCAAGGGCTTTTTTGTGCGCCTTTGGTTTCCAGGGTAAACCTTTGAAAAGTCAAAATTCAAAAGTCAAAATTCAAAAAGAAGGCGAATAGCTTGCAGCCTTTAGTTTTGTGCTATAAATGATCAGAAAAGGGGGACTTTTAGGGTTGTTTTAAAGAGAAAAAGTGAAGAAAAGTGCAGAAATATCAAGGTTTGTGTGAGGATTATTAAGCATCCCTTTTTGGAACCTTAATCCAGCATTCCGGCTGCCTGCCGGGAATCCTGAAATGCTCCGCCGGTGATCCTTTGGAACACCTTCCGGGGTACTGACAAAGTAGTGTCACCACTTTGTTGGATGGCGGGTGGTATATTTGTAGAGTTGGGGCGCATTTAGATGTGCAGATTAACTTCGTTGAGGGCTTCGCCGTTTCAAATTTCAGATGTGCAGATGATTTTTTTGATGCGGCAAGGCCGAAGTCCGAAAGTCCGGAAGTCTTTTGTCCGAAAATCCTTCGTCCAAAAATCCTTTGTCCATCTATCCGTTCCTTTTATTACTTTTAGCATATATAACCTTAAACCAATGACACTGCAACAGGCACAACTTTGGCAAAGTATCCAAAATTTTCAATTGGATGACCCCGGGGCTGATTTCACTTTTTCGGAAAGACTGGCCCGCGAAAATGGCTGGACCGCCGCCTATACGGCTCGCGTTATCACCGAATATAAAAAGTTCATTTTTCTTTGCTGTATAAGCCCGGGCGGGGTAACCCCTTCCGACGCTGTTGACCAGGCCTGGCACCTGCATTTAACCTTTACCCAATCGTACTGGACCGGTTTGTGCCAAAACGTCCTCGGCCGCCAAATTCACCATAACCCAACCAGGGGCGGCAAGGCCGAAGCGGCAAAATATAACCACTACTATACCGATGCCAGCCGCCTGTATACCCAAACATTTAACACAGCACCCCCGGCCGACATCTGGCCCGATAACCAAACACGCTTTACCGATATCCATTTCCGGCGTGTAAACACCAGCAGGTATTGGCTGCTGCCAAAGCCACGCATCGGTAGCCGGCAGGCAATCCAGCTCATGCTTATTATTGCCGCGGCATTTTGTATCCGGGCATCAGAAGCCCCTGTATTCCAGGCGCTTCTTATTGGGGCTATCATTGTTATTGTAATAGCGGGTTACCGCAGCAATGGCAAAAATAATAAAAATGGCGGCAGCACCAACGGCGATGACGGCGGCTGCGGTACCGGCAATGACAACCACACCGGGCATCATGCCGATAGTGGCGGCCACAGCGGATGCGGTAGCGGCTGTTCGGGCTGTTCGGCTTCGGGATGCAGTGGTTGCGGCGGCGGAGATTGATTTTTGGTCGGAAAGTCCGAAAGTCCGAACCTCCGAAGTCCGGAG
>NZ_JBFUKF010000103.1:0-15267 GCF_056400985.1 Mucilaginibacter sp. P4_G9
CCTTTGGTCTTAGAATAGCAAATTAATAAGAATTGTTATTGTTGATAATGGGGGGTGCAGGGGGGTGTTAAAAACTAAAAAGTTTGTGGATAAGTTATAAAAAAGGCAGGGTGAACTTTTGTCATTTCTGGTTTAGTAGAACCATTCGTCGTATTAGTTCCCTGCCTTTTTAAATTGCCCAAGGCCCAACTAGAATTATTCCCTTGATTTATCAAAGGTGATTGGCAAAAGGCAATTATTTTAACTTATAAAAACACAAACGTATGAGAACATGGAATGTTGTTTTAGGTGTCGATGTATCAAAAAAARCGATTGACATCTGCTGGGCAGAATACAAATTATTTATCTGTATAGACAATAGCAGCGTAGGGTTCTGCAAGTTTAAAAAGTGGTGTAAAGACCATGAGATCGATTTACAGGAAACGTTTATCGTATTGGAATATACCGGCGGTTATGAATACCGGTTTATCCAGTTTTGCGAGTCGCAGGCTATAAATTACCGGAGGGTTCCAGGTCTGGAGATCAAGAAATCGATGGGTATGGCCAGGGGCAAGAGCGACAAGGCCGATGCTTACCGGATCAGCACATACGGTGATGAAAAGATCAAGCGTTTGACTCCGGCTAAGCCACTGGACAAGAATATCTTAGAACTCAAGCAGCTGCTATCGTTCCGGAAAAGATTAGTTCGGGAAAATGCCGGTTATCAAAACACGGTTAAGGAACGGAAATACATGTATGAGCTCGGAAATAAGGATATGATTATTAGTACAGCCAATAAAAAAATTGAAGCAAATACAAAATATATCAAGCAGGTAGAAGACAAAATCATATATCTGATCAAAAGCAATGAATCAATGTATTTGAACTACCGGATTATCACCAGTATTAAAGGCATCGGCCCGGTAAACGGCTGGATGACGATAGCTTATACGGAGAACTTTACCAGTTTTCCTGATGGGCGGCACTACGCGGTTTATGTGGGAGTGATACCATTTGAACATACATCAGGCACAAGCATAAAAGGGCGAAGACGAACAAGCAACTTAGCTCAAAAAGAGTTGAAACAAGAACTCAACCAGGCGGCTAAAGCAGCCGTACAGCATGACCCGGAACTCCGGGCATATGCAGAGCGGCAACTAAAAAACAAGGAATATGGGATAGTATTAAACAATGTCAAGTTTAAGCTGATTTTACGAATGTTCTCCCTGGTGAAAAGAGGAGAAATGTATGTGGAAAACTATCGAAGATCCGCTTAAGAAAACCTTTTTTAAATTAAATTTGGAATTGTAGTAAACCTAGAATACGATTGAGCTTGAGGGGGAAAGAGGGGGGGGGGCGAAAGAGAAATCTTCAGCGATATACAAAGCGAACTATGCATGTCGCTGAAGATTTCTCCTCACCCCGGTGCTCAAATCCACCCCTGTTCGTTCGTATGACAATCGTTTTTTAAGTATCGATAGAATCTAAAAGATGTGTCCACACGGAAGCTAACCCTATGGCAATAACATCGGTAGGACATTAAATTAAAAGATCATTAATGTATCAATTTTCTTTTGGATGCTTTGTTTCTCGGTATGCGTTTTCGCTAAGGCAAAAGCTTTTTGAAAGTGAAGTTTTGCTGTTTCATGATCAACGTTGCTGTAAAGCTCGCCAAGTAGTACAAAGTAAAAATGATTGCTTTCCAGCTTTAGCTTTTCGGCCTCGGCTAATGCAGCCTGCCAGCCATTGGCCTTGTATAAGGCAAAAGTACGGTTAAGCGCAACGCCTGGCGAGTAGTTAACCAGCAGCAATTGGTTATACAGTTGCAAAATATTTTCCCATTTTTCTTTAGTATCCTCTTTTATGCAATGCCAGGATGCAATTTTTGCTTCTAAATGATACGAGCTCAATTCGTTTCCCTGAGCCGAAAGATCTAAAAAATGCCTTCCCTGGTTAACAAGGGCGGCATCCCATAAATCTTCATTTTGCTGCTCATATAAAACAAAATCATCACCATCAGTTTGCCTGGCACCAAAACGCGAGGCATGAAAACACATGAGCGCCAGCAGGGCATTTGTTTTGGGGATGTTGGTGCCTTTATATTCGGTAAGCATTACAGCCAGGCGCAAGGCTTCAAAACACAAGTCTTTTCGCAAAATTTGGTTTTGGGTTTTGGAATAATAGCCCTCGCTGAAAAGCAGGTAAATAATATGCAATACATTATTAAGCCGGTTGGGTATTTCATCTTCTGGCGGCAGCTCCATGGTTACTTTTTCGGCCCTTAGTTTTTCTTTTGCACGGTATAGCCTTTTGTTGATGGTTTCTTTATTTGTTAAAAACGCCTCGGCTATTTCATCAATGCCAAAGCCGCAAAGTATGCGCAGCGCCAATCCAATTTGCGCCTCGCTGGCAATTGCCGGGGTGCATATGGCAAAAAGCATCTGCAGTTGACTATCCCTGATATTCTGCATCGAAAAATTTAAATCAGCAATCTCCACATCTTTGTCCTGCCGTATTTCAAGTTCGGGAATCACTTTATTTTCAAAGATCTTGCTCCGTCTAAAATGATACAGCGTTTTTTGTTTGGCTACCGTGTAAAGCCACGCGGTTGGGTTTTTAGGCACACCTTTAACTCTCCAGGTTTCGGTTGCTGATAAAAAGGTTTCACTTACAATATCTTCTGCTATTTCGATATGCTGCAAGCCGAAAACTTTGCTGATAACAGCAACCATTTTTGAAAACTCCTGCTGAAATAAATGTTTTAAATCGCCGTGTTCCATTTTATCCTTTACCTTAAGTATATCCAGCTTCAATGACGTTCTTATTTAATAGCGAAAAGACTTACGAAGTTTGAAAAGCTTCGTAAGTCTGACCCTACGTGAACAATATTTGCCTTATAACAAGGTCTCAAAACCTATCCAAAAACAGGCCTTATCTCCACACTGCCTCCGGCATCCAGCGCCGGGCAGCCGTGGGCCAGTGTTGTAGCATCTTCCAAACTATCGGCTTTAACCACAACAAAACTGCCCAGCATCTCCCTGATCTCAACAAAAGGACCATCAGTTACAACGCCACCGGCTTTAAGCACTTTGCCATCTATAGCAAGGCGAATGCCATTGTTGGCTAATTTCCCCTGTGCTGCTATACCTCCAACCCAGTCGGCCCATTTTTTACCAATGCGCTGCATCTCTTCGGGTGATGCTTTGCTGTAATCATAGTTGGGTTGCCTAAATAATAATGCGAAATCTTTCATTTTATGTTTGTTAATAGATGTATGATTTATCCCGGTTTTGCGTCACAAATTAATTATTAATGGGCATATGCGCCAACTTTGTACGTTCCAACTGCTGCCGGGTTGGGGAAAGCCAGGTTAATGCGGTTGTAGCTGTTAATGGTGATAACCGCCATAGTAAGGTCAATCAGTTCTTCTTCGGTAAATTGTTCCCGGGCTGCCTCATAGATAGTATCCGGTACGGCTCCGCCTGCAATTTTGGTAAGCGCTTCGGCCCAGGCAAGCGCGGCCCGTTCACGGTCGGTATAAAAAGCAGCTTCGCGCCATGCATTTAAAACATACAAGCGTTCTTCGGTTTCGCCCTTTGCGCGCAGATCTTTGGAGTGCATATCAAGGCAATACGCGCAGCCGTTAACCTGCGATACCCTGAAATAAATTAAATTTAAAAGTGATTGTTCAACCGGCGATTTTGCCAGGTATGCTCCCAGGCCGTACATGGCTTTCATTGCGCCCTGGCCTTTTTCAAAAACATTAATTCGTTGTTCCATTTTGTTTTTAATTATTGATTTATACCCCAATAATGACTGAGCATATGCTAATTGGACATGCCCGGAAAAATATTTTTATTTTTTTTATTAAACCTGGTCACATCTATCTTGTTTTCCATTGCCTGTACGAAATGAAAACCACCGGCAGGATGATACCCAGGGTAATAATGGCGCCAAGCTATCGCTGGCATGGAAATGATGTTGCTGAAAGAGCTGTCGAGCTGAAAGATAAAATTTCGCGAAATTCTTAACGGGAAATAATGTTTTTTGAAAGGTTTGTCCTGAGAAACGAAGGATCTGGATAGCTCTCCTTAAGCTACTGTGTACACATCTTTTAGGAAAAACCCCAGAGGGGTTGAATGTCGGTAGAAAAAAGATCAAAAATAGTTTTACGTGCCGTAGGTACGTCACTATGGAACCTTTCGGTCAAATGAGCTTGATAAATGGCCAAATCTGGTGGTTAATTTCGTACCTACGGCACGAAAAGGGAGGGGTACTTAATTATTCTACCGACATTTCACTCCTAACGGAGTGGCTTTTCAAAATTACTATCTCATATAAACTTGTGTACACACGGTAGCCCCTTAAGGCAGCAAGGGGGCTAATCTTTCAACAACCTGCCAAAAAACGGCTTAAGCTCTTCGGCCAGTACCTTGTGATCGGCCACGCTTGGGTGACCCGAACAACCGTGCGCCTCCATTGGTTTAAAAAAGAATGTGGCCACCGGTTTATCATGAGGATAAATGGTATCGATTTGTTTTTTTACGTTAGCCAGGCATCGTTGTAAAATATCGGCTGATGTATCTTTTATCATTGGGCTGCTAAGCAACGCTATTTGAGCCTTAGGATATTTGGATTTTACCAGCTGCACAAATTTTACGTAGTCGGTAACAAATCGCAGTGTATCGAAAGCAGCCCGCGGGGCGCCATCGCCTTTACTCATATCATTTGTTCCCAAAGCAATGCTCACAATTTTAGGACTATAAGTACTAAAATCCCATTTTTGCGGATTGTTCACCTGGAAATCAACATTTTCATATACCTGCGGCATCGAAGGGTTATCCCTGTTCCATGTACGGTAAATACCGATGCCGCTTACGCTTGATAAAATAAAATTGGCCTTTAGCTCCCGGCTTACCCTTGGCCCGTAAGCCATGTACGCGTTATGATGATCATGGTATTCACCAGTTCCGCAAGGTATCTCCGAGTCGTCGGCTGCAGCACCGCAGGTAATGCTGTTGCCAATAAATTCAATTAAAGGCAGCTTTCGTATCTTCAAATTTTTAACGCCGGATGCAGCTATTTTTGAGATAATTAAAGCGCCTGTATGTGCCTCTGTGGCCTTATAAATCCATACCGTATGTTTGCCGGGGTTGCTGGCTTTTATAATAACAGGCCCAGCAGAGCCCCCTTCCACCCTTATCCGTTTTTGATATACGCCGTCCATCTCATACTGAAGATAGTTGTGTTGGTTGGCTGTGGCAATGGTTACATATACTGCACAGGCAGTGCCGGTAAAGCTAAAGCCAAAATGCGCGGCAGAAGTAATTAGTTCTAAATTATGTCGGCTGTTGATGATCGTCCGTCCAACCGGTTTTAAATTTTCAGCAAATATGGTATCCGCGCCTTTGATGCCGCCATAAGCCTGCCCCGAACCTGATACAAATAAAATAAATGCTATAACTAATCTGCCTTTCATAAACGTAACGTTGCGAGCGCCAATATTGGCTATGTTTTGATAGAATCCAAATTTGTTCAATTAATAAGTATAAAATGCTATAAAAATATTATGCCGCAAATTGCGCGGAGGGTCTGAGAAGCTGTGTACTACGCACATACTCATAAAAAGCGAATGGTCATATTTATACATAGCAATCGCTTTTAAAATATCTGCATAGCAAATTTGGGCTGCAGCCGCTTTTTATTCCTTCGCTACCGTCCCATAAATGGGGCGGCAATGAACTTTTAGCTACCTTAAACGGGATCAGTTCTTAAATCATTGCCGTTGGGCTTCAGCCAACGGTGAAATTGACAGAAATGAGTTAGGGCTTTAGCCAAAATATTATCGATACTTAAAAGCGATTTTCCTGTATTTTACTAATTAAATTAGCACGATATAAACTTTATCTGCATATTTGTGGATATGACTCAAACATGCATCATCTGCACATCCAAAATCTGTAATCTGCACATCCGAAAACATGGCTAAAACTAAATTCGCATATTTCTGCCAAAGCTGTGGCTTCGAATCGGCCAAGTGGCTGGGTAAATGCCCCTCGTGCCAGCAGTGGAACACCTTTGTGGAGGAGATTATAGACAAAGGCAATACCAGCAATGCCGTACCTACCTGGAAGGTTACCTCAAATACCCAGCAAAGAGCCAACAAACCTGTGCAGGTTGCTGATATCACCTTCAGCGAGGAACACCGCATGCTTACCCCCGATAAGGAGTTTAACCGCGTTTTGGGAGGCGGCATAGTGGCAGGATCATTAGTACTGATTGGGGGGGAGCCTGGCATAGGCAAATCAACCCTGATGCTGCAGCTGGCCCTCAACATGCCTAACCTGAAAGTGCTGTATGTATCGGGCGAGGAAAGCGAAAGGCAGATTAAGATGCGGGCGGAGCGCCTGGTGCCGGAGGCGTTAAATCCTAAATCCCAAACGCTAAACTCTAAATCAAAAATTGAGAATAATTCCGAAATCCCAAATCCCAAATCCGATATTGGCAACTCCTGCTACGTGCTTTGTGAAACATCAACCCAAAACATATTTAAGCAGATAGAGTCGTTGGAGCCCGACCTGGTAGTGATCGACTCCATCCAGACCCTGCATTCATCACACATTGAGTCAACACCGGGGAGCGTATCGCAGGTGCGGGAATGCACTGCCGAAATGCTTCGCTTTGCTAAAGAAACCTCCACCCCGGTGTTCCTGATAGGCCACATTACTAAAGATGGCATGATAGCAGGTCCGAAAATACTGGAACACATGGTTGATACCGTATTGCAGTTTGAGGGCGACAGGCATCATGTTTACCGTATCCTCCGCACTATAAAAAACCGTTTCGGCTCATCATCCGAGCTGGGCATATATGAAATGCTTGGCGAGGGGTTAAGGGAGGTATCCAACCCCTCCGAAATACTATTATCCCACCGGGATGAACCATTGAGCGGCATCACCATATCAGCCACTTTAGAGGGTATGCGCCCTATGCTGATAGAGACACAGGCATTGGTAAGTACATCGGCCTATGGAACCCCTCAGCGTACCGCTACGGGCTTTGATACCAAACGGATGAGTATGTTATTGGCCGTGCTGGAAAAACGCTGTGGATTCAGGCTGGCGGCTAAAGATGTGTTCCTGAATATTACAGGGGGTATCAGGGTAGAAGACCCGGCTATCGACTTGGGTTTGGCAGCAGCCATCATATCATCGCATGAGGATATGCCGGTACCGTTTAAAACCTGTTTTGCCGGTGAGATTGGCCTCTCGGGCGAGATCAGGGCGGTTAATCGGGTAGAACAACGTATTGCCGAAGCACAAAAGCTGGGCTTTAACCAGATCTTTATCTCTAAATACAACCTTCCCTCGGGCGGGCAGGATAAAAAACGAATGGATCTATCGCGCTACGATATCGATATCAAGATAGTAAGCAGTATAGAGGAAGTATTTGGCCAGTTGTTTGGATGATGCCTGGAGCATGGAGCAAAGATTCCTGGAGTAAGGACAAAGGATTTTTGGACAAAGGACGTTCGGACGAAGGACAAAAGATATAAAACTTACCAAAATTCTGGGGTCTTCTGTCTTTTGTCCGAAAGTCCTTTGTCCTTATTCCAAAAACTATATCCCGGTAGGTAATACTATTTTACGAATGCGGTTATTGCCCGGGTCAGTTACATAAATATTACCGGCTGCATCAGCAACTACACCTTGCGGCGAAGAAAATAGCGCGCTTGTTCCGGCACCTTCGGCGAAGCCGGCGGTTGCACTAAGGCCAGCTAATGGTAATAACACTTTATCTGCAGTAACTTCAAATATTCTGCCGGTTTGGTCGGTAATGAATAAATTGCCTTTGGCATCAAATGCAAGAGATGATGGGGAGCCAATTACTTTATGCTTTGCATTGCCTAAATAAGTAGTAACAATACCGGCGTTTGTAATTTTACGCACCGAATAATTCAGGGCGTCGGCCACATAAATATTGCCAGCGCCATCAATTGCAATGCCCGAAGGTTTATTAAATTCGGCATCGACAGCAGTTGTATGATCCTGGTACCCGGCTACTTTATTACCCGCAAAGGTGGTTACCACTCCTGTTGATATAACAACCTTACGAATAAGGTTATTGCCTCTGTCGGCCACATAAAGATTGCCGGCGCCATCAATAACCAAACCACGCGGATTATTAAATGAGGCAGCGGCTCCGGTTCCGTTATCATAGCCTGCTGATCCACTGCCGGCCAGGGTACTTACCACACCTGCCTGGGTAATTTTACGGATGAGATTATTGCTGAAATCGGCTACATACATATTGCCCGAAGCATCAAAAACCAGGCCCTGTGGAGCATAAAAACGCGCATTGGCCAATGAACCGTCAACATAACCAATAGTTCCGTTGCCGGTGAGCGTATTTACAGCTCCGCCGGTTGTAACTTTCCTGATGGCACTGTTAAGTGCATCTGCAACATATATATTAACGTCAATACCCATAGCAATACCCTGTGGGCTAGAAAAAGAAGCACTGGTACCGCTACCATCAGCAAATCCTGATGAAGCGTTGCCTGCAAGGGTACTCACTGTTCCAACTTTTGCAGAAAGATTGTCGCCTGTTGTAAACGTAATCACGTTACCATAACCTGTACCAACGGCGTTAGTTGCATAAGCCCGTACATAATATTTGGTATTGATTTTTAGGCCCTTAAATTTACTTACGAAGCTAAAAAGGATAACAGAATCCTGTGTTTTTGAATCGGCAATAGTTGGTGTTGAATTTGTTGAGCTCCAGCAGACACCGTAATTAGTAATAGAATTTGTGGGGGCTTCGGTAATTAATCCGCCACTGTGGGCGCTTGTATCGGCAGCATCCTTAACTACATCGGTTGTGGTTATAACCGGAATTGAGCCGGTTGAATCGCTGCCTTTAAGACATCCTGTGCCGGCAAAAGCAAAAAGGATTGCCACAAACAGGATTAATTTGGTAGGGGTTTTGTTCATTGGGAAATTATGTGAATTAATTAAGCAAGGGTGCATTATCAGCAGTAAAAATAAACAACTTGCTATAGCTTACTATTTTATGAAGACATTTTAACATACATTAACATTTAAGTAAATAATACCCGCAAATTGAACATACTAAATGAGTTTATAGTGAACATATACGCTTAGTTATATTAAAACGTAACAAGTAATATTCAATAAACCGGGGCAGGCAACATTTTGCATTTTATGTTGTTGTACACCAATAACTATATTATGAAACTGCTCCTGTTAATAGTTCCGGTATTTTGCGTAACCATGGTGTTTGCCCAGTTGCGTGTACCACTACCACATGGTATGGTGTACGGGCAAAAGCCCGATACTACTACCCTGATAGTTGCCGGTAAAACAGAAGCGTTTATGGGGAAGAAGACGCGCATTAGCACAACAATAGCGGGCAAGGTTATAAAGGTGACCAAAGAAAAAGGCGGCTGGTTTGAAATAGATGCAGGCAATGGCAAAATAATTGCCGCTCACTTTAAAAATTATAAGATTACTATTCCAAAAGCTATGGTGGGGCGCATGGTGATTATTGAAGGCGTAGCCCAAAAGCTATTTATTGCTGACGATCTGCAGCACCTTGCCGGGGATACTGTTACCGGTAAAAAGCAGCATAAGGTAAAAACAGATCCTAAGAAAAGGTTAACTTTTGAGGTAAAGGGGCTAATGATAGTTAAATAGCCCTTCTCCCAGTCACTTCGTTCTGTTAGTTGAACCTTGCTTCCCGGCTTAATGCCGATTGCTCCAGGTACAATTCGGAAGTAAACAGTTCCTTTAATTTTTGTGATATTTCGGCCCTGTTCACGGTAGCGGCATTACGCCTGCATTTAAGGTAGTGCTCCCTTGCCACTTTTTCGGCCAGGTCGCCAAGTGTTTTTACTTTTAGCTCTTTGCCAAACCTGCCGGCAAGTGCGAACCCTGATATAGCCACGATAAGCCCTAAAGCAGCCATTACAGGCTGAAAAAAGAAACCGGTTAATGATGCTAAAAGTATAAATGCAAACGCGGTTATTATACCTTGTTTGGGCTGCAGCAGGTTAAGCTGAAAACCTATTTCCTTTTCAATCTCGGTTATAATTACAATACGGTTATCGCGGGGAAAAATATCTTCCAGTTTGGTTTGGGGCTTTACAAGCTCTTTAGGGGCCGCAATGGTTGAATTAATAGCATTCCTGATTTTATAGAATGCCTGCTGTGTGGTACAGCTTTCGTTATTGGTTTGCTTTACTTTTTCAATTACAACATCGCAAAGCTTACCAAAGGTTTTAACATCTTTAAAAGATGTATCTTCTAAGCTGATATTAAATGATCTTTCAATTTTTACAAGAACGTCACCTAAATCCTCAGGATCAACGTTATTAAGGTTGAATGCCTGGTTATTATTCAAATTAACTTTCAAACTATAGCAACTAAATTTAACCATATTTTTCCTGTAACCCCTTGGGGTTACAGGAAAATGTTATAAGCCATTAAACTATAATGGTGTTGTGAGTTAATGCTTTCTTACCTGCTCAGGTACATTGATTTCTCTTTGTACAAATGCCTGAAATAGGGATCCTGCAGGTTGGGTATAAAGCGGATAGCCTCGCCTGTTGATTTCATTTCGGGACCTAATTCTTTGTTTACTTCCGGGAATTTATCAAAGGAGAATACTGGTTCTTTGATGGCATAACCCCATAGCTTACGCTCAATGGTAAAGTCTTTCAGTTTATTGGCTCCAAGCATTACTTTGGCGGCTATGTTGATGTATGGTACATCATAAGCTTTAGCTATAAAAGGAACCGTGCGTGAGGCACGCGGGTTAGCTTCAATTACATATACATTATCGTTTTTAACAGCAAACTGGATATTCAGCAAACCGCGCACGTTTAATGCTTTGGCAATTTTAATCGTATATTCCTCCATCAGGCTAATCACATGATCAGAAAGGTCAAAAGGTGGCAATACGGCAAATGAATCGCCGGAGTGGATTCCCGCAGGCTCTATATGTTCCATCAAACCAATGATGTGTACATCATCGCCATCACTTATCGAGTCCGACTCGGCTTCTGCCGCACGGTCAAGGAAGTGATCTATCAGCACACGGTTACCAGGCAGGTTGCGTAATAAGCTTACCACAGCCTTTTCCAGGTCCTCGTCGTTAATAACAATACTCATGCCCTGTCCGCCTAAAACGTAGCTTGGGCGAACCAATACCGGGTAACCTACATGATGAGCAACTTCAAGGGCTTCTTCGGCGCTTTCGGCAACACCATATTTAGGGTAGGGGATCTCAAGTTCTTTCAGCAAGTCTGAGAAACGACCGCGGTCTTCGGCTACATCCATATCATTAAATGAAGTGCCTATGATCCTGATCCCGTGCTCGTGCATTTTTTCGGCCATTTTTAAAGCGGTTTGCCCACCCAGCTGAACTATTACTCCGTAAGGTTTTTCAAGTTCAATGATCTCGCGAACATGCTCCCAGTAAACCGGCTCAAAATACAGCTTATCGGCCATGTTAAAGTCGGTGGATACTGTTTCGGGATTACAGTTGATCATGATGGCCTCAAAACCCGATTCTTTCGCGGCTAACAAACCATGTACGCAGCTGTAATCAAACTCAATACCCTGGCCAATACGGTTAGGGCCCGATCCTAATACGATGATCTTCTTTTTATCAGATGATATGGATTCGTTCTCGCCTTCGTAAGTGGAATAATAGTAGGGGGTTTGTGCAGGAAATTCGGCAGCGCAGGTATCAACCATTTTATAAACACGCTTAATTCCCAGGGATTTGCGGCGTTGGTAAACATCCTCTTCCGTTACGTTTCCAAGTATGTAAGCTATCTGTGTGTCCGAGAAACCTTTTTGCTTAAGTGTGAACAGGAATTCCTCGGGAATGTTGTTCAGTGAATAGCGGCGCAGTTCGTTCTCTAAATTAACAACATCCATGATCTGGTTCAGGAACCAGCGGTCTATCTTGGTAACTTTACGTACCGATTCGATAGGAACACCTAAGCTCAGGGCATCGTAAATATGGAACAGCCTGTCCCAGCTTGGATGCTCCAGGCTGTGCATGATCTCATCCAGGTTGCGGCTTTGGCGGCCATCGGCGCCTAAACCGGCCCGGCCGATCTCTAAACTCTGACAGGCCTTTTGCAGCGCCTCAATAAAGCTGCGCCCAATGCCCATCACCTCGCCTACTGATTTCATTTGCAGGCCAAGTTCACGGTTGGCGCCTTTAAACTTATCAAAGTTCCAGCGCGGTATTTTTACGATCACATAATCCAAAGTAGGCTCAAAATAAGCCGAAGTTGTTTTAGTGATCTGGTTTTCTATTTCGTCAAGATTGTAACCTATGGCCAGTTTGGCAGCAATTTTAGCAATTGGATAGCCAGTTGCTTTTGATGCCAGGGCAGATGAGCGCGATACGCGTGGGTTAATTTCAATGGCGATGATGGATTCATCGGCAGGGTTAACCGAAAACTGTACGTTACAGCCGCCGGCAAAATTGCCAATGGCGCGCATCATACGGATGGCCTGGTTGCGCATATCCTGGTAACAGCGGTCGCTCAGGGTCATGGCCGGGGCTACTGTTATCGAATCGCCTGTGTGGATCCCCATAGGGTCAAAATTCTCGATAGAGCAAATGATGATGACGTTATCATTGTTATCGCGCAGCAGCTCAAGCTCGTATTCTTTCCAGCCTATTACAGCCTGTTCAACCAAAACCTCGTGGGTAGGTGATGCCTGTAAGCCTTTGCTTAAAGCGGCATCAAAATCCTCTTTTTTGTGCACAAAGCCTGCTCCCTTACCACCCAGCGTATAGCTTGGACGGATAACCAGCGGAAAACCAATATCCTGTGCAGCTTCTTTGCCTTCCAAAAAGGAGTTAGCGATTTTTGATTTAGCCACACCCACGCCTATATCAACCATTAATTGACGGAAAGCTTCGCGGTTCTCGGTTTTTTCAATTGCGGCTATATCCACACCTACAATTTTTACACCGTATTTTTCCCAAATCCCGCGT
Source organism: Mucilaginibacter sp. P4_G9 (assembly GCF_056400985.1). Classification (NCBI taxonomy): domain Bacteria; kingdom Pseudomonadati; phylum Bacteroidota; class Sphingobacteriia; order Sphingobacteriales; family Sphingobacteriaceae; genus Mucilaginibacter; species Mucilaginibacter sp. P4_G9. The sequence goes on from NZ_JBFUKF010000103.1 coordinate 13,024, forward strand.
TCGGCAGCCTCAATACAAAGGTTAAGCGCAGTTTGGCCGCCCATAGTAGGCAATACGGCATCAATTTTTTGTTCGGTAAGTATCTGTTCAATACTTGCACAGGTAAGTGGCAGCAGGTAAACATGATCGCCAATAACCTTGTCTGTCATGATAGTAGCAGGATTGCTATTGATGATAGAAACGGTAATACCTTCTTCTTTCAGGGAAAGGGCAGCTTGCGAGCCGGCGTAATCAAATTCGCAGGCCTGGCCAATAATGATGGGGCCAGAGCCAATAATGAGAACGGATTTGATGGAATTATCTTTGGGCATAGGGCTTTTTTTAAGTCAAAAGTTCTAAGTCAAAAGTTAAAGGCTTTTAAAAGGCCCATAAACGATTTTTCCTATGCACTGAAGGCGAGAAATCCCGACCTCAGTGTCGGGGTGCAAAGATAGAGTTTTGTTAAACTTTTAAAGACTATTTTTTATAATATTTATCAGGCTGCTTTTTGGCAAAAAAAACTTTACATTTAATATACCCAAATGCGCGCCCATCCGTATAAAACAATACCAATTATTATTTAAGCAACACGTTGAATTATCAAACCAGAATGTTAAATTTAATTTGATTTTTTACTGCTTTAAGTTGATTTATCTGGAGTTTTATTATACTATTTGCGTTACAAACTTATTCAACGGGTAATTGTAGTTAAACATAACACCTGAATTATTATGAAAAAGAAACATTTTCTTATTCTGATTACGATAGCCTTGTTTTTAGGGAGTTGCGGTATGTTGCAGTCTATAGTGAAATCTACTTTTCCTTATACAGCCAATTTGGTAATTCCGGCATCGGTAACGGTAGGTGAGCCTCATACGGCTATAAGTATAGCAAATAGTTTTGACCAGGATTTTACAAAAGATGGCAATAACGCCAACCGGATAAGCGAGGTACGTATCATATCGGCTAAGTTACAATCCAAAGATCCATCTGATTATAATATCGGCAACATAGAATCATTGAGGGTATATATGGCAAAAGCCGATGGCAGCGAAGAGGTTTTAGTGGCTGTGCGTAAGGATATCACCCCAAATGTAGGTAACAGTATTGTACTTGATATTGATAATTCGCACTTTTTGGATGATTTGGTACGCGAACCGAGTGTACGTGTAAGGATGGTTTATTTGCTACGTAAAAGTGCCAATGTTGATGTCAATTTGAAAGTATCGCTCGGTATTGGATCCGAGGTACGTGAACGCTAAGTCAAAACCCGGTTAAAGCAAAAACAGCAGGTATATTAAAGGGCTCAGATTTATTTGATAAGCTTATTATCAGCATCAGGAAATACCAATATTGGTTCATAAGTACGGGCTTCATCGGTTTCCATATATGCGTATGACATAATGATCACCACATCGCCTACCTGGGCAAGCCTGGCTGTGGCGCCATTTAAGCAAACTGTACCGCTGCCCCGTTCGCCTTTTATCACATAGGTTTCAAAGCGGGCGCCGTTGTTATTATTTACAATCTGGACTTTCTCGTTCGGTATAATATTAGCCGCCTCAATCAGGGCCTCATCAATTGTAATACTGCCCACATAATTCAGCTCTGCCTGCGTTACCTTCACCCTGTGAATTTTGGACTTTAATATCTCAATAATCATGGCACAAAGTTATAAATAATTTAATCCACAGACGATGGCCGATAGTCCATAGATTGTAAAATGATTAGTCCCGGTCTTTTAGCAATATGCAACCCAATTCATCTATGGTCTAAGGACTATCGACCATGGACTAATTAAAGCAACATATTATCTATCAATCTTGTTTTGCCGGCGCGGGCAGCTACAAGGGCAACTACTTTTTTAGTATCAGCGGTAGCCGGCTTCAGGGTGTCACCATCAACAATTTCAAAATATTCCAGCCCGATTCCAGGCTCGCTGCCCACCATCTGTTCGGCCTGCTGTTGTAACTGAGTAATATTGCCGGCATTGAAGTTTGCCTTAACCCAGCTAAGGGCTTTAGATATAATGAGCGCATGCTGCCTGTCGTACTCAGTTAAATGAATGTTTCTGGAGCTCATGGCCAAGCCATCGGTTTCGCGCTGTATTGGGCACATCACCAGTTTAACCGGCATGTTCAGCAATTTCACCATTTTACTAATCACCATAAATTGCTGGTAATCCTTCTGCCCAAAAAAAGCGATGTCGGGTTTAACAATATTAAACAGCTTATTTACAACCTGCATAACCCCCTGGTAATGCCC
>NZ_JBFUKF010000104.1:0-15264 GCF_056400985.1 Mucilaginibacter sp. P4_G9
TGTGACGGGTTTACCAGCAACGGACCAATGAATTTTCCTCAGATAGTGCAGCAGGCAGCGCAAATGGATGATTTTGCAAACTGTGTAGCCCGCAATATACAAAGCCGCGTACCGGGCGAGGAAGGCTTAAAAGATATGAGGGTAGTTGACGCCATTTACCACAGCCTCGACTCTGGGAAGTGGGAGAATATAGGGTAAAGTATATAAGTATAATTGAGTATAAATTATCTCTCCTGTTATTTAGGATCACAATAAACCCCTCATTTAGTAAACATTCCATCCATTACCCCACTAAATCAGTCGTGATTTGTCATCCAATTTTAATAAAAAGATGTTTAAACATTTATTGGATAAAAAATCAAATTCTTTGTATACTTTTGGGTTATAGAAAAAATTAAATCTAAAAAAAAATTCAAAACGAAATGAAAAAGATCTTTATCCTGTTAGCTTCAGCATTTTTGTACACTGCTGCCTCGGCACAAACTACCTGGACGGTTGACAAAGCACACTCAAACGTTAAATTTACTGTTACCCACTTATTGGTAAATGACGTTGATGGTACTTTTAAAACTTACGATGCTACCATCATAACTGCAAAACCAGATTTTAGCGATGCTAAAGTTTCATTTACAGTACAAACTGCTTCTGTAAGCACAGATAACGATTACCGCGACAATCACTTAAAATCGGCTGAATTTTTTGATGTTGCAAATAAGCCAACACTTACTTTTACAAGCACAGGTATTTCAAAAACGTCTGAAAAACATTATGCTGTTACCGGTAACCTTACTTTAGCAGGTGTTACCAAACCCGTTACTTTTGACCTTTGGTACCGTGGTACTATTACCAACCCAATGAGCAAAGCCGATGATGCAGGTTTTCAGTTAACCGGTACTATCAAGCGTGCTGATTTTAATTTCGGCAGCAAATTTGGTTCAGCTATGTTAAGCGACGAAGTAACTATTAAAGCTAACGGCGAATTTGCTAAAGCTAAATAATTAAAAAACACATATTAACGCTGCGGCGCGCTCATGCAAATGGGTGCGCCGTTTGTTTTCAGGCTAATTTTTATTGCGCTGGTATTGCGCTTTTAACTGCCGCTTTTGTAAATAATAAATAATTACACTGCAAATGCCTATTACTGCAACCAATGCGGCAGCAGCAATAACATGTATAAGTGGTATTTTGTAATCAGGGTTTATTAATGATTCGGTGATGTTGGGAATGATGATTGCAATGAGTGGTAAATAAGCAAATAGCCTTAAAAGTCCGAGCTTTTTCATAAAATAAATAATGTTTAGATAAGCCTCACCGCAAATGACCGATCTAAAGAATGCCCGTTAGGTTAAATTGGTATTGTAATGGCTCGCGGTTTCAAATATAGCAGATTGCGGCATAATAAAAAACACCCCGAATGTAGCGTGTTAAACTGCTTACGTAGTAAACTATTTAAAATGAAAGGGTTGAAAGTAACCTTAGTCAGACAATAACTGTTTTAAGGTATCAAACCACAGCTGGTTTTTGGTGCCGAAGAAACGGTGGTCTATAATAAGGTAAATAATATTGATGTTGTCGCCTTCTTTATAGCGCAACCTTAAGGGCTGCCAAAACATCCCATTGTTTCTAACTAACGACCTTTTATATATATCGTCAAATCCCAGGTATATTTGTTCCAGCCGGTTAAGGGGAATATTAAGGTAGTTATAGCCATCAATAACAAGGCTGTTATTGGTCAATATAATTTCACCCTCACGGTGGTGGGGTGGTGGAGGCATGGAAAAAAGAGACCCGGCCTCGTCAATTAATGTGAGCGATGCAATTTCATAATCATAGCTCCACATGGCTTTGCCAATTTGTAAAATTTGCATTGATGTAATGTAGTAATATTAATTGGTAACTGCAACTATTGCATTTTGCGTAATTTTTGACGCTATATAAATCCCTATATTTGATGTGCGAAAATGTTTTTCGTATTATAATAAGTATGGCTACAGAAGTTAAATGTCCAAGTTGTGGTTTTGGTTTCCCGATAGAGGAGGTGATGGCCGAGGAGTATAAAAAAGAGCTCCGGCTTAAAATGCAGGATTATACCCGCCAAAAAGAAGAAGAATACCGAAAAAAAGACGAAGAATTTTTAAACAAAGAACGGCAGCAAAAGGCCGAATTTGAGCAACGCCTTAACACCGAAAAAAAACAGCTGGAGCTTTCGCTTGAAGAAAATCTGCGCCGGTCTATCAGCCAGGATTACGAAAACCAGGTGCTGATGCTAAAAAATTCGGCGCAGGAGAGTGAGGAAAAACTGAAACTATCCCGCCAAAAGGAACTGGAGTTTTTGCAGCGCGAAAAACAGCTGCAGTTTAAAGAAGAAGAAATGGAACTTTCCCTGCAGCGCAAATTGCAGGAGCAGCGTAACGAGCTAAGCGAACAGATTCGCAAACAGGAAGCCGAACGGCATAGTATAAAAGATACCGAATACCAGCTAAAAGTAAAAGAACTCGAAAAACAATTGGACGATCAGAAAAAGCTGGCCGAGGAAATGAAACGGAAAGCCGAGCAGGGGTCGATGCAGTTGCAGGGCGAGGTACAGGAATTGATATTGGAGGAACTATTGCGTAACTATTTTCCGTTTGATGTGATAAGTGAAGTGGGCAAAGGCGTACGCGGTGCCGATTGTGTACAAACGGTTCGTAACCAGTTTGGGCAGGAGTGCGGCCGTATTATTTATGAAAGCAAGCGCACAGCAACATTTGGTGCCGATTGGATAGATAAACTTAAAAAAGATATGCGCGGCATCGGGGTTGATGTTGCCGTAATAGTTACTCAATGCTTTCCAAAAGGGATGGATTGCTTTGGTGAGAAGGATGGTGTTTGGATCTGTAGTTTTGATGAGGTGAAGGCTGTATCCTACATCCTGCGCGATGGGATTATCAAGCTCTCGAACCTGGTAAAATCACAGGATAATAAGGGTGATAAAATGCACCTGTTGTATGATTATTTAACCAGCAGCGAGTTTTCTGAGCAATGGAAAGCCATCCGCGAAGGGTATATGGGTATGCGCCTGTCTATCCAGAAGGAGCGTGATGCCATGGAGAAAATGTGGAAATCGCGCGAGAAACAGCTGGATAAGGTTTTATTGAACGCGGCCCATATAAAAGGCAGTATTGAAGGCATCGCTGGCAGCGATAGCATACAGCTAAATTTAACCGATGATGAAGATGCCCTGCTGCTGGAATAATTTTCCCCGGAGAAATCGCTTTTAGAAATTTATAAATACTTTTTGGCTAAAGCCTTAAATCATTTCTGCCAATTTAACCGTTGGCTGAAGCCAAACGGCAATGAATTAAGCACTAATCCTGATTAAAGTAGCTAAAAGTTCATTGCCGTCCCATTTATGGGATGGTAGTGAAGGAACAAAAAGCGGCTTCAGCCAAAATTTGTCATGCTGATATTTTAAACGCGATTTCCCTATAGTTTCCCTGAATTATTGTTATACTTCTAATCGGATGCAGGTCTGTGCGTCGCCCACACCAAACATCACAGATCCGTCAATGTAATTTGTTTAATACGCCTTACTAAATTATTGAATAATTTAAGCTTTAACTGTATTTTGTCGGAACAATAAATTTGCTGCCCCGTTATGAAAAAAATACATGTATTTTGCTTATTTCTGTTGATCGCACTTACCCGGATAAACCAGGTGTCTGCTCAAAAAACCGATAAATTGCCGCAACTAATGATAAGGCTTGATGATATCGGGATGAACCACTCTGTAAACATGGCTGCCGAAAAGATGGCCAAAACCGGGTTGCCATTTTCTGTATCACTTCAGTTTGCATGCCCGTGGTACCAGGAAGCGGTGGAGATCCTAAAAAAATATCCCAATGTAAGCGTAGGGCTACATTTAACACTTACGTCGGAGTGGAAAAATTACCGCTGGGGGCCGGTTACAGGCCGCACGGCTGTGCCAAGTTTGGTTGATGAGGTTGGTTATTTTCCGCATTCCACATCGGCATTTGCCAAAAGCGGTTATAAGCTGAATGAGGTTGAAACTGAACTATCGGCACAGATTGAAAGGGCTTTGGCATCGGGATTGAAAATAAGCTATATCGACCCGCATATGGGCATCGCATTGTCGACCCCGGAGTTACGTTCACTTACAGAAAAACTGGCTCATAAATATAAGTTAGCCATATCAACATTAAGCAGTGTTACCTACTTTGGTGAAACCTATATGGAAATGTGGGGCGAACCCATTGCTACTAAAAAGAAGGTTTTCCTGGATTATGTGAGCAATAAGCTTAACGCCGACAGGCCAAACCTGGTTGTGATTCATACCGCTACGCCAAGCCCCGAAATGGATGTATTGGTAGATATGAACAGCAATATGATGAACGCCAAAGATGGCAAACCGCTAACCAGCCTGCACCGCCAAACGGAATTGAATATGTTGCTGTCGCCCGAGTTCAGGAGTATGGAAGGTAAAAAATTCCGGATGATTAATTACCAGCAATTATTGGCAACAAAGGATATCAGCGTACTTAGAGCATCAAACAATAAGTAAGCTTATTTTTTAGAAAAAATAACTATAGCTACACCGCCTATAATCAATACTCCGCCTAAATAGGGTGGCCAGTTTACGGTTTTTTGCCTGTCGGCAGATACCTGGATTGGGCCGRCATCAATGATTTTTTCTTTTTTGGTGTAGGTAAAGCCAGTCCAGATAAGCATTATTACACCTATAACAATGAGTAATATGCCAATACCTTTATTCATAGGATGATGATTTTTGTTAACGTTTGCTGTTGTTATTACAATAACTATGGGATGAAATTTGTTTGCCTTTTCATTAAATATACTGCCGGGCTTTTTTGGCGACTAAACTTTTTATAGTTTAGGCCTTATTGGGTGGCTTGATAATTAGCCTGCTTAATGTACCAAAATACTTCAAAGGGATGCAAGACAATCTGATACTGGAAACCATATCCGTTACCAAAAACTTCTTTGGCGATAAGTCATCAGGCGTTAACAATATTACCATATTTGTGCCCAAGGGCAAAATTACTGCCATTGTTGGCGAAAGCGGCAGCGGCAAAACCACCCTGCTTAATTTGTTATTTGGMATTCTGCAACCCGACCATGGCGAAGTTTTTTTTAAGGAAGAACAGGTGTTGAGCCGTGAACACGGGATACAGCATGCTCACAAAGTAATGCGCATGGTAACCCAAAACGGTATAGATATGGACCCCCGGTTATCTGTTTGGAATACCGTACGTGATGGCCTGCCCGAAGAAGACCTGAGCCACGAAATAAAAAGGGTTACCGAGGCGCTTAATATGCTAAATATTTATCCGCTTAAAGACTACCCGTTTGGGAAACTAAGCGGCGGCGAAAAACAAAGGGTAACCATAGCCAAAGCATTAATAAGCCGGCCCGAAGTTTTATTGCTTGATGAACCCTTTAACCAGGTTGATGCCTCGTACCGCGAAGCTTTACAGCACGATATAAGGCAAATTGTGCGGGAGTGGAAAACCACAGTAGTATTGGTATCGCATGACCCGGCAGAGATACTATCAATGGCCGACGAACTTATTGTAATAAAGGAGGGCGAGATAGTTGAAAATGGCCCGCCAGATGAGTTATACCATTCGCCAAAATTATTGTACACATCGCAGATCCTGGCCAGTGGCAGCAAGCTTAACTCAACCCAGGCCAAAGTTTGCGGCATAAAAAGCAGTCGCAGTGTAATAGTAATATATGCCGAGCATGTAAAAATTACACGGTTGGGTAAAAAGTGGTTGGTACAAAAGGTGCTGTTTAAAGGCTTTTACGAAGAGCTGATCATCGAAAATTCCGGGGTTATATTGCGCGTCATGAATTACAAAAGGGGCAAATATAAATCAGGCAGTAAAGTAGGCATCAAAATCAGCAAATACTTTGAGTTTGGCAGGTGGGAGAATTGAGAAGGGTATAAGAATCAGGGTGTTTTCAGACAAGCTACCTACGACGTGTTTGTTTTAATTGTATATTTTCTTAAAAAACGGCCGGTCACCCTGAGCCTGTCGAAGGGTCGCGCGCAGAGGCCTTTGCCCGCTATGGTTCGACAGGCTCACCATGACAGCCCTTTTTAAGCCATCGTTTTTCCTTCAGAATCCCCTGATTTTACCCTTCATGTAACGAAGGTAACGGCTATTAATTGACAATTAGTTAGTTACTAATTCATTTTCCTTCGGCACCCTCTCTTTTCGGTACTTGCTCAAATTTATCAGTAGCACACTACCTAATATAATCACCAGACCGCCAACCTGTAATAAGGTAACGCTTTCGTGGGCAAAAAGCACCCCTAATATAACGGCTATAACCGGGTTAACATAAGCGTAGGTACTCACCTGCGTGGCCGGGCGAACCTGCAACAACCATACATAAGCGCTAAAAGCAGCTATCGAACCAAAAACTACCAGGTAAAGCAAAGCATACCAGCTATGAGCCGGGATAGTGTGCCAGTTGAGGGTTTGTACCTCGTTATGAAAAAAGCTTGATGGGATAAATACGATACCCGCCGCCAGCATTTGCCACGCGGTGTTAACAGATACAGACCCCTTTGTGTTATTGTGCTTGGAGTATAACGACCCCGATGCCCAGCCCAGTGTGCCCGCCAATAATAACAACATTCCCGGTAGTTTTGACGAACCGGTTGATGGGCCAAACATGCTTCCTATCTGTTCGCTGAATAATAATATTACGCCTATAAAGCCTATTATAAGCCCCAAAATGGTGCTTTTACTTTTAAAGTTGGTACCCCAGTTTGGCTTATCCAATAACACAAACCATATTGGGGGAGATGATACCATAATGGCTACCATGGCGCTTGGTAATGTTTGCTCGGCCCATATTACAGCGCCATTACCTACTACAAGTAATAAAAAGCCACTTACCGCAGCATGAATGATGTTGCGCTTTACAAAAATCTGTTCGCCTTTAATGGCGCACCATATCAGCATTAAAATACCGGCTGTAAAAAAGCGCAGGGCTCCCAGCAGAAACGGCGGGAAACCATCAACAGCCATTTTTATAAAAAAATAGGTAGAACCCCAAACCAGGTAAACAGTAGCAAAAGCTATGATAACCAACAGGGGAGAGGTGGTTTTTTGTGTAGTTGTAGTCATGGCAGTATTTATTTTTCGGGTATAACTAATTGTTGTTGTTCTTTAACAGTTTCGAGCACTATGGTGGTGCGGGTGCTCAAAATATTAGGGATCTTACTAAAGTAAGTGCGCATCAGCTGCATCAGCGAGGCTGAATCATATGTGCGGATCTTTACAAGGTAGCAATCATCGCCGGCAATATGGTGCACTTCCTGTACCTCGGGTATTTTGGCAAGCTCGCGCGAAGTATCATTACAACCCGGGCCGTCTGCAGCACGCATGAAAATAAAGGCCAGCATTTTTTGCTGTAATGCCACCGGGTTAATGCGCGTGGTATATTGCTGGATAACGTTTTTCTGTTCCAGTTTTTTTACCCTTTCCAATATACCCGATGGGGCCATCCCAAGCTCGCGGGCAAGGTCGGCATTTGATATGCGGGCATTTTCCTGCATCAATCGTAAAATATGCAGATCGGTTTTGTCTAAAACTATTTCTGTTTCGCTAATCATACAGTAATATTAGGCATTATGTGAATTAAATTCAAAATAATTTTAATAAAATGAATTTAATTCGACAAAAGTGCTGTATTGGTGTTTAAACAGATATTTGGGTAGGCGCGATAGAGAGTAAAGATGTTTATATCATCGGCTTAAAATGGGCGTTGTGGCAAGCTTAGGGAGGAGAAAGAAGATCCGGTTTGGCAGATAGTGAGTAGAATATTTGCCACCCCTCACTAATTTCCATTGACCATTGACTACTCACTACTCACCGCTCACCACTTCACTATGCACAGTTACATCACCTTCAACACATCAACCAAATACTCCACCTGTTCTGCATGCACATCCAGGTGCGTTACAAAGCGGATGCGGTGTTTGGCGGTATCAATGGCCTTAATGTCTTTAGCAGCAAGTTTTGCCAATATCGCGGTTGCAGGCTCAATAGTATCAAATAATACAATGTTGGTTTCTACAGGCAATACATTACTTACCCATGGTAGCTTGCTTAGTTCATCGCCCAGGATGCGGGCATGGGAATGATCTATCTTCAGGCGTTCTACATGGTGGTCAAGGGCATAGATGCCAGCCGCGGCCAGGAAGCCCGCCTGCCTCATGCCGCCACCCAATACTTTACGGATGCGCCGGGCATATTTAATAGTATCCTTATCAGCCAATAAAACCGAGCCAACGGGAGCGCCCAACCCTTTGGATAAGCAAACCGAGATGCCATTAAAATATTTACCATAGTCGGCCGCCTTATCACCGGTATGAGCCAGGGCATTAAATATGCGTGCGCCATCCAAATGAAGCTTTAGGTTTTTGGCCTGGCATAGTTCGGCAATGGGTTTTATATCGTTTAGTGTATAGCAGCTGCCGCCGCCTTTGTTTACGGTATTTTCTAAAACAACCAGGCTTGTATGCGGGTAGTGGATGTTTTCGGCGTTTATTTCCGGCTCTATCATTTCGGGGGTGATGATGCCCCGGTAACCATTCAATAAGCGGGTTGATACGCCGGAGTTAAAAGCTATGCCGCCGCCCTCGTAACGGTACACATGCGCGGTTTGGTCGGCAATTAATTCATCCAGGGGCTGGGTAAAGCATTTAATGGCAATCTGGTTGGTCATGGTGCCCGATGGGCAAAATATACCAGCTTCCATCCCAAATATAGCGGCTGCTTTTTGCTCCAGTTCATTTATAGTTTCGTCTTCGCCAAACACATCATCGCCAACTTTTGCACTCCACATGGCTTCCAGCATGCCGGGGGTAGGCTTTGTTACGGTATCGCTGCGTAAATCAACAGTCATCATATTAAATATGTAAAAATTGCGTTCTTTGTATTATTATACTTGTTATGCGCTCAATTTTAATCATTTTATTTTTTATGCTGTGCTTTGTATCAGCAAAATCGCAAAAATGGCAGCCCGGTAATTTTACCGATGTAAAAGGCAACCGCACAGCCGGCTTTATAAGGTTATACCCCGGCGGTAAAAGCCCCATAAAAGATGAAGGCTTTATTGAATTTAAAGACGACGCTAAAACAAACCCCTATAAATTGAGTGTAAGTGATATCCGGTCGTTTGTGGCAGGTAAGGATAGTTTTGTGGTTGCCCATGCTCCCCGCAACGAAACATGGAGCCTGGAGGAAACCGATTTTGTGCAGGTAGTGCTTGATGAGCCATTGAAACTTTACATGGCAAAAGCCGGTTCGGGCGGCGGTGGCGGCGTACGTTTTTCGCCGGGAATATCTGCGGGTTACGGCAGCGGCGGCTACGGTGGCGGACTTGGCGGCGGTTTAGGTGTTTCCATTGGTGGTGGTGGAGGCGGCGGTCGTGGAAAAAGCTCCAAAGCCGTTTACTACTTTGGCGAAAGCACGGCTGATATGAAGCGCATTACCGATGAAAACTTTGAAGATATTATGGTAGAGATCATGGGCGATGAAGAGCCGGTGGTTGATAGCATCAAAGAGCATAAGTTTAACCTTAAGAGCATGGATAAGCTGGTTGATTATTTTAATAAGGTAGCAGCATCGCATGCCCCGGCGGCTCCCTGAAGGGCGAGCTTTTAAATCTTTTAGACCATTTTGTGAGTGCGTAGATGTTCCATCGGAACGCCTGGTACACCTGGAACGCTGTGGAACGAATTTGTGCTGATAGCCAGTGTGTTGTGGTTTTTAAAAAATAGAAGTGGAACACTATTTTTACTGATAATCAATGCTTTATCTCCTTTTGTAAATTGGCGATATATTCTCCGTTTTAAGCCTCTTTAATCAAAAATTATACTGTTTGTAGCTATCATTTTGAGAGAAATAAAAAGAAATATATATAAATATGGATGTGTTGGTTTTTTGCATCCGGCCCGAAAGCTTCATTTCTTTTCCATAATATTTCCCCATTTTCAATAATGCATACAAATCCTGTAGATATTATCATATTTAAAAAAATATGGCTTATCTTTTATTAAATCATTTAAAAAACTATCTTTAAGGCTGGCATTATTGTAAAACGTAAAATTAGTCTTATTGAAAACTATTACACGCAGGGATTTTCTTGGTAAAGGCGCTATGCTGGCCGGGGGGGCTTACCCCGCCATGATGGCTTTAGGCCTGTTGCGCCCTGCCCCGGCTCATGCCTTTAATTTAGAGGGAGACGGGAAAGGAAAACATATCATCATATTAGGTGCCGGCCTGGCAGGGATGACCTGTGCCTACGAACTTAATAAACTGGGCTACCAATGCACTATTCTTGAGGCCCGCCAGCGTACCGGCGGCCGCTGCTGGAGCGTCCGTAATGGCAGTACCAACCAGGAGATTGATAAGCCTGCCGCTACCGCAAAGTTTGATGATGGCTTGTACTTTAATGCTGGTCCGTCGCGCATCCCTCATAACCATGAGCTTACTTTGCATTATTGTAAGGAGTTGGGTGTACCTATCCAGGTTTATAACAACGTAAACGAAGGCGCTTACTACTTTGCCGAAGGCAAAGGTCCACTATCAAACAAAAAAATACGCGTACGCGAGGTTCATAACGATATCCGTGGTTACATGACCGAGATGCTGGCCAAAAGTATTGATCATGGCAGCCTTGATGCTAACCTTACCAAAGAGGATGGCCAAAAGATCATCGAATACCTGCAGGCCGAAGGCGGCCTTGATGTGGATAAGTTGTACAAAGCATCTGCAAGGCGCGGGTATACCGAATCGCCGGGTGCGGGTGATAAGCCCGGTAAAATTGCCGATGCGCACAAACTGGCAGATATCCTGCACTCGGGCCTGATGGATCCTGATTTTTATAACGTTGCGGAGTACACTTACGAGCTGCAAATGACCATGTTCCAGGCCGTGGGCGGGATGGACCAGATAGCAAAGGCATTAGAGAAAAAAGTTGCGCCATCTGTAAAAAGGGGAGCCGAGGTTACTGCAATAAATAACCTTGCCGATGGTGTTAAAATAACTTACAAGGATGCGCTTGGCGAGCACCAGCTTACCGGCGATATGTGTATTTGCACGTTGCCGCTGCCGGTATTAAGCAATATCAGCAATAATTTTTCGGGTGATGTTAGTCGTGCAATTGATTATATCGGTTACATACAAACCGGCAAGATAGGCTTGCAGTTTAAGCGGAGGTTTTGGGAGGAAGATGAGCATATTTACGGCGGCATTACCCACACCAACAACGATTTAACTCAAATTTTTTATCCATCCTATGATTATTTAGGAAAAAAGGGTATCTTAATAGGTTATTACAATTTTAACGAAAAAGCTCAGAAAATAGGTAACTTAGATTATGCAAACCGGGAGAGATTTGCATTAGAAAAAGGCAGACTTATCCACCCACAGTATGATAAGGAATTTGAAGGGGCGTTTTCGGTAAGCTGGCACAAAACAAAATATAATTTAGGCGGATGGGCTGTTTACAATACCGATACCCGTAAAACGCAATACCCGGCACTGTTAAAACCCGATAAGCAAGTATATTTTGCAGGTGAACATTTAACCTATTTAAATGCCTGGATGGCCGGGGCATTTGAATCGGCCAGGAGCACTGTGGCCGCCCTGCACGCAAGGGTAACCGGTGGACGCGCAAGTTACCCCGTGCAGAAATGAAAAAGATAAAGGACGAAGGAGGTTCAGACAAAGGACTATCAGACAAAGGACGAAAAGATAAAGGATAGGTTTTTTTGGAGCAGTCTTGATACTTGATACTAATTACTTGATACAAAAGAGGATGGAGCTGTCTTGATACTTGATACTAATTACTTGATACAAAAAACAGGTAGCTGTCTTGATACTTGATACTAATTACTTGATACAAAAAGCATGTGGCTGTCTTGATACTTGATACTCACTACTTGATACTAAAACCAAACCACCATGGCAAATTTACTCAACCGCAGAAACTGGATAAAATCCAGTGCAATTATGGCCGGGGGACTGGCCTTCTTTTCGGGAACTATTAATAAACTGGCCGCTATGCCTGTTGCCAGGGCCTTTAAACCTGCCGCAGGGAATTTAAACGACCAGGAAGCAATTGTTAATGCAGGCTTCGAGCTAAAGGCAAGGTTGTTAGCCAATGAAAACCCGTTTGGCCCTTCGCCTGCAGCAAAAAAAGCTATCCAGGATGCCCTTAGTCTTAGCTACCAGTACCCTATGTTTTCAATGGGTACACTTTACAACAAAATTGCCACTTATGAGGGGATCTCGGAAGGTAATATTTTAATAGAATCAGGCTCTTCTCCGCTGTTTCTTGCCGCCGCCCTTTTATTCAGTAAAGGAGGAAAAAGCATTATTACCGGCGATCCTTCCTATGAAGATCTGCCAACCCGTGCTCAGCAATTTGATGGTAAATGGGTGAAAGTACCGCTTACTGCCGACTATAAGCTTGATCTGGATGCTATGGAAGCAAAAATTGACGCTAACACCGGCCTTGTTTATATCTGCAATCCTAATAATCCTACTGCAACAATATTAGATACCGCCAAATTAAAGGCCTTTTGTGAGCGCGTATCCAAAAAGGTAACCGTATTTGTCGACGAGGCTTATATCGATTATCTGCCGGATCCGCAAGGCAGCAGCATGATAAGCTCGGTTAAAGCCGGAAACAATATCATTGTGGCCCGCACATTTTCCAAATTATATGGTTTTGCAGGCTTACGCTGCGGTTATGTAATTGCGCAGCCCGAAACCATTAAAGCATTGTCTATCTACAGTACCGGGTTCTCTCTTTCGGCTACAACAATTGCCGCTGCCATAGCTGCTTACCGCGAAGAGGATTTTTTGAAAGAGGCATTACAAAAAACACTGGCTTCAAAAGAATATTTATACTCAGTACTTAAAAAGGAGGGTTACGATTACATTCCTTCATCGGCCAATTTTGTGATGTTTCCGTTAAAAATGGATAGCAAAAAATTTGTAAGCGAAATGATGAAGCGCAGCGTAGGGGTACGTAGCTGGCAATTTGATAACAAGCAATGGTGCCGCGTAAGCATTGGCCGCATGGACGAAATGGAAGCCTTTGCCGAGGCGTTTAAGCAGCTGAGTTAGGGGGCGAGTCCAAACGGGAGGGCTTAAAAAAACAGGCCATCATTGAGTGATCATCAGAGATAACCCCGAAAAATAGTAATGATGTGTAAAAAAAGCGCGTCATTGGGAGTATCCACCAGGATAATCCTGGAAAAAATGGGGATGACCTGCTGGCTTTAGGGGCTCACAACAACCATGTCATTACGAGCGCAGCGCGGCAATCGCGAACTGTGCAGGTCCGATCTGTATAGCATGCGATTGCTTCGTGCCTCGCAATGACATAGATTATATTAAAAAATAGTACTGATAATCAGTGGATTGCAAACACGTCATTATAAGGTACGAAGCAATCCCAAACTAYACAGATCGGATTTGCACAGCTACTCTRTAGGTAGGGGATTGCTTCGTACCTCGCAATGACGGGAGATATGTGTTTGCCTCCAGGTTTTCTTTCGAGCAGTCCTGAGGAGACGAAAAAAATATTTAATTGAATAACAACTAACAAATAAAATCTCCCTGCCAACCGGCGGGGGAGATTTAGAAGGGGGCTTTATGCGTAAACTAACATTAACACTATTTTTAGCAGGTTCTATTTATTTAGGGCATGCGCAAACTGCGGCAAATCCTCGTCCGCTTACTATGGATGAGTATAACAAGGCACAAACCTTTACCATTGCCGATCTGGATAAGGATACCTATGTTAAATTCGAGAATGCTTATGTGCTCGATAGGTACGAGAACCGCAAACCCTATTTCGTTACCGGATCTGATGGTTTAAAAAAGCGCATCGACCT
Organism: Mucilaginibacter sp. P4_G9; assembly: GCF_056400985.1. Taxonomy (NCBI): domain Bacteria; kingdom Pseudomonadati; phylum Bacteroidota; class Sphingobacteriia; order Sphingobacteriales; family Sphingobacteriaceae; genus Mucilaginibacter; species Mucilaginibacter sp. P4_G9. The sequence continues at coordinate 13,955 of NZ_JBFUKF010000104.1, forward strand.
GTACAAACTGATTGCCAAAGAGGGTATGCAGGAAATTGGGCTGATGGTGTTTTATACCAACGAAAAGGGTAAATTATACAAGGCCCTTGTACCCGATTTTACCGCCGGTGGTAAGGTGTGGGAGAAGTATTTTACCGATATTGATAACATTAATAAGGCCGAAACTAACTTCATCCTTAAGCTATCATACATTTTATCAAAGGAAATGAGCTTTCAGCAATATAAGCTGTTGAATGGCGGTAAGGATATGAAGGAAGAATCGGCCACTTACGGTAACGATATCTGTTTCCCCGGCGATGAAATGGTAACCATGGCAAATGGCGCTAAAAAGATGCTGAAAACCATAAAAAGCGGCGATGAGGTAATCACTATTGATCCGGCTACCAATAAAAGTTCGGCAGTTAAAGTGAAAGCATTAACGGTTCATGATGCTAAAAACTATGCGCTAACCCGTTTGGTATTGGTATCGGCAGATGTGAAAAATACAAATGCGGGTCAATTGATAAACCTTAATTCAAAAGTATTGCAGGCTACGCCAAACCACCCGATGCTCACCAAGCAGGGCAACCTTAAAATGGGCGAGATAACACAAGGGCAGGAGGTGCTTTGCCTCAACGAGCAAACCGGCAAATATGAAGCCTTTACCGTGCTGCAAAAAACAGAACAAGGCGGCGGTATCCAAAAAGTATACAACATTGTAGCTGATGGCGGCAGTACCCTGCTGATGAATGGTGTAATGGTAATGCAGAAGTAGGCTCCAGGGCCTTACCCAAACCCTCCCCTGAAGGGACTGCTGTGTGTACACATCTTATTGTTATAAAAGAAAATGTCATTCGTCCCCTCAGGGTTTCTCGCAGAGGACCCTGAGGTACCCGGATCATCACGCATAAACGCGGTTTTCGTAAATAATACGGGCTTAGTGCAACCGCAGGGTCCTCTTTYGAGAGACCCTGCGGGGATGGAAGTCGTAAGTTATAAGCCGGATTTGTTCTTTTTTGACTTTGAACTTAAGACTTTTTCGTCCCCTCAGGGTCTCTCGCAGAGGACCCTGAGGTACCCGGATCATCACGCATAAACGCGGTTTTCGTAAATAATACGGGCTTAGTGCARCCGCAGGGTCCTCTTTCGAGAGACCCTGCGGGGACGGAAGTCGTAAGTTATAAGCCGGATTTGTTCTTTTTTGACTTTGAACTTAAGACTTTTTCGTCCCCTCGGGTCTCTCGCAGAGGACCCTGAGGTACCCGGATCATCACGCATAAACGCGGTTTTCGTAAATAATACGGGCTTAGTGCAACCGCAGGGTCCTCTTT
>NZ_JBFUKF010000105.1:0-15191 GCF_056400985.1 Mucilaginibacter sp. P4_G9
GATAATCAGCGACTTGCAAACACATCATTATAAGGTATAGGCAATATATTTTATCAGAAGTATAAAAACATACATAAATCAATTTAAACCGCTTCTTACGGGTATTAATTGAATTTCGAGGATTTTCATTAACGCGCTTTTTGTTATCTCTACCGGGGTAATTTRCAGGGTATGTATACCGGGCGACAAGCTTACCTCGCCGAGGTCGATAGTTTTAATTTCTTCTTTTACAGATGATAACACCTCGGCCTTTTTAACCAGGTTGCCTATTGTAATTTGATAGCTGCCTGCATCAGTGCTATCTGCCAAATATTTTAATACAATTTTATAAGCAGCCGGTTGTATAAGCCTGAAGTCCCATTTAATTAACTGTTTTTTTTTACTCCATCCTTCCACATAATATTTGCCGGTTTTGCCATCGCCAAAACCAAAACCCTTGCCTATCAATTTGGCATCAAATGCCAGCAGTCGGTTTATAACGCTGCTGCCAGATAGTAACCGTACGGAATCTGTTTGAATAGCGCCTTTTGTTTCCAGCACAATAACGGTATTTGCCTGATCGGATGCCTGCGACGGGACGTTTATACGTACATCCAACGAATCGATACGTTTAAATGATAATTCTTTCTTTGATGGATCTGCTAATAAATAAGCCCTGCTAATGTCGCTTTTTATCCCTCCTACTATAATATTATTGTTAATGGGCCAATTGAACACATGCAGGTATAAAAGATTGCCCCTACGGGTAGATACCCCCCAGCTTTGAAAAGGTAAAGGTGTTTTGGTGGTTTTATAAATACTTTCCGAATTTTTATTCATCCATTTAGCCAGTCCGTTTAAAATATTTACATCCTCCGGGGCAAACTCACCATCGCCCATGGGGCCAATATTCATTAGTAAATTACCACCCCGCGAAGCCGATTTAGCCAGCAACTGTATAAAAAAGCCCAGGGGTTTATGGCTCTTATCATATTTAGAATAACCGTATGATTCATTGGTGGTGGGTATAGCCTCCCAATCGCCATCAACCGGAAAAAACTCGGCAGGACGATCGGACGTATTTCTGTAATCACCCATATTCAGGTTAGCGCTGCGGGCCAGCCTGCCGTTCACCACAACATTGGGATCTGTTTCGCGGATTGCCTGCAGGATGCGGATATTTTCGGATAGCGGGAGTTTTTGCGGTGTATCAAACCATAAAATATCCGGGTGATACAGGTTCAGCAATTCCTTAATCTGTGGTATAGCTTTTTCATCCACATACCTTACTGCTTTAGGCAACAATTCGGGATGAAGATCGTACCAGTCACGTCCGCCATACAGGTTCAGGTCGCCGCCAGGATTTTTATAGTCCCAATCGTTACCTGGTGCATCCGGGTGTTCCCAGTCAAAGGCATGTGAATAATAAAAGCCGAATTTTATCCCGTATTTTTTACAGGCTGCCGAAAGGTCGGCCATGGGATCATGCTTCCAGGCCGTTTGTTTAACCACATTAAAATCAGATACTTTAGAGTTATACATGGCAAAACCATCATGATGCTTGGCGGTGATGATCAAATAACGCATGCCGGCTTGCCTGGCTGCTTTTACCCATTTATCCGCGTCGAATTTTACCGGGTTAAATTGGTGGGCGAGTTCCAGGTATCCGGCACGGGGTATTTTCTCTTTACGCATCAGGTGTTCCGCATAACCATCCACCCTTTTACCCTTCCATTCGCCGCCCGGAAGTGAATAGATCCCCCAGTGAATAAACATGCCGAAACGCGCATCCCGCCACCAGGCTACACGAGCATCATGTGTTTTCATGCTGGCTGCCCACCAGCCGCTTACAGCATCGTCAATAGCTTTTTTGTCGCGGCTCTTCGCCTGGTTTGCCATTGTTTTATCCTCATCACCTTTGTCCTGGGCAAAGGCTAAGCCGGTATTTAATAATGCTGTAAGCAAACATCCGGTTATAGTTAAATTTCTTCTCATCATGATTTAATCAATCCATATCAGCGGATGCCTTACCGGCAAATTCCTGATCACTTCTTCTACTTTAGGGTCGTGATCCAGGCTTTTCCAGGTGTTAAGCCATTCCTTATTATTATAGGCAACGGCTCCAAAAAGAAGTGACGGCTGTGCTACAGGCCAGTTTTCCCAATACATTACATCGTGTGCAAACGGCCATTTATTTTTGTCGGCAAGGTAAGGGTACAAATATGCTATACCCGTTTTTATAGATCGGCCATCAGTTGTTTTATATTCCCATAAATTATTTTGTGGCGTGGATAATACCTGGCAAAGCGTTGTCAAAGCATCCAAATCAAATATGGAATAACCAAAGGGTTTGGTTCGCTTTAGCTCAAGCGGCAAGCTACCATCAGCAGCCATCTGGTTGGGCAATAAAATAGTTTTGTAACGGTTAGTGCAAGTATCCATCAAAGCGGTATCATGTGTAAACCTGGCAAAGCAGGCAACCTGCATGGTCCAGCAGGTACCGTGGTTGTTTTTCGCTGCCTTTTCTTCCAACCCGTTTTTGCTGGTGGTTAGCCAGGTAAGGTATTGTGCAAACCAGTTGCGTATACCATTTACTAATATTTTATCCATCCTGGGATCATTCTCCATAACCATTAAACCCTGCACCACCTCCATTAGCTGAATAGTATCAATAATACCAATACCCCTGCCGGTAGTAATGCCTTTTAATGCCTGTGCATATTGCAAATTGGGGTTCATTAAGGTTTCGGGGTTGATAAACCAGGCCTGCAGATGGATCATAGCCTGCTTAATATACCTTGTATTATGTGTAAGTTTATATGCCGAAGATAATGCACCTATAATGCGGCTAAAGCGAATCATAGCTAAACGGTGCGCTACAAAATTATCGGGATTGCTGAGGCCATCTTTTTGAATGTAAGGGCCGCTTGGATTTTTAGGGTCGGGCCACCAGTAATCGCCTTCCGAATAAAAATCATGTTTAGCCCCGGCACTACGGGCACAGGTTTGTGCAGTAACGGTTACCGGCTGCTGCTGCATAGCCCAGGCTGCCTCTTTTAAAACATACGGGCGTAAGGTGCTTTCAACCTGTTGTTTAATATCGTTACTTGTTTTAAACCCACAAAACAATAAGGTGATAAGGCATAACGGAAAAGTAATTTTATAATTCATCATGCTACAGGTTTAAAAATTGGGCGGGTAAACCGGCCGATTGTACACCAATAACAGAACTACCGGCATTCAGTTTAACACTTATGATAGCCCTGCCGTTATAAGCCTGCACTTTACGCGAGCCTTTGGATGTACCCAGGTCATCAAGTAATATGCCCTTGCCTGCCAGCGAGAAATTTATCCAGTTAGCGGCATCAAGGCATAGTATGCCATTTTTATCTACCAGAGTTGCCTGTACGGTAGCCACACCATCTTTATCGGCTATTTTGGTTAACAGTAACCTGGCCGGTTTATCCCATTTTTCGGTTTGATAATCCTGACTTATGGTATCGATTACTACGGCTTTTGCTTTATAGGCAACAACTTTAATATTGTTTTTCCCTTTATTGTAAACAACCATCCATCTTAAGCCCGCCGCCGGGAAATTTTGCGGGTTGCGTTTTTTAATGCCATAGCTTTTGCCGTTTACAAACAGCTCGGCCTTATCGGCATTAGCATATACTTTTATCATTTTGGCTTCATTGGGTTCGCCCCACCTTACCGGCCAGCTGTGCCCGTAAATGTGCGCCATTAGTTTAGTGCTCCAATAGGATTGAATTACATAATACGATTCCTTTTTTGTAAGATCACGCTCAACCACCCCTTTTTGATTCACATAAGGCACGGGGTTTTCCGGGCGGATGGGGGTTGAGAAATCTTTGAAGGTCCAAAAAGCGGAGCCGGTTAACCATGGCATATTTTCCTGTTCCATTAAATGCCAGTCGAACAGGTTACATATATAACTTTCGCTCCAATCGCTGTTTTCTGATACATGCGTAGTGCCGCCAAATAAAGTGGAATCAACTAAAAGCTTATTAATGCCGGTATCGGTAATTATTTTTTCCAGGGCCCTGTCAGGGTCTTCTGAGTGACGGTTTGCATGGCTATCGCCACCCCATTCGGCATGGATAAAATGAGGCACTTTTTCAAATTCATCCCGGGTGAATTTTTTATAACTGGTATAAAATCCCCTGTACCAACCGGCCCATATTGTAGGGGAATACACATCGGGAATATCTTTACAAAAATCACAACGGCGCAGCGTAGTTTTGCGGGATGGATCAAGCTGATGGGCCAGGTTATTTTGTTCGCTCATGAATGCCCTTATTTTTTGCTTGTCAAATTCCTTAAAATCGCCGTCCCAATCGTTCTCGTTACCCAGGCCCCATAATATAATTGAAGGATGATTATAATGCTGCTGTATCATATTGGTAAGCATGCTGTGGGCCTGCGCTTTATAAGCATCGCCGCCTAAACCGCCACGGCACCAGGGCTCTTCTTCCCAAACCAAAATACCTAAACTATCGCACAGGTTTAAAATGGTTCGTGATTGCTGGTAATGCCCCAGGCGAATAAAGTTGGCACCCATATCTTTTATCAGCTGCATTTCCTCACGCATCATGCTATCTGTCATGGCCGCGGCAACACCGGCATGGTCTTCATGGCGGTGAGTTCCCCTAAGCAACAGGCGCTTACCGTTAAGATAGAAAGGTCCGTGATCTGCAAACAGGAAACTGCGAAACCCAACCTTGTCTGTTTGTTTATATGTTTGTCCCCCGGCAATGCAGGTAACCTCAATGGTATACAAATAAGGGACATCAGTGGTCCATAAGTGAGGTTTACTGATGTTTATTTTCCCTATGGAGCAGGTATTGTTTTGCTGTAAATTATCAGCTGTATATTTTTCCCGTCCGACTACTTTGCCCAAAGCATCCTTAACCAGCAATTCGCCGGTGACAGACCCTATACCTGTTGGGTTGTAAAAGCTTAAGTTGGTATTTAGCCAGCCGTTTGCAGCTTTTGCATCAACAACGGCGCTGGCAAATATTTTATCAATGCTTAAAACAGGCTGGTAAACCAGGTTAAGATGCCGGTATAATCCCCCGTATACACTAAAATCAGATAATTGCGAGGGGATGGTTTCCAGGTTACGTGAGTTATCGCAGCGAATTTCTACAGGGATTTTCCCTTTAAATTGTTTGGTGAAAATGGCAGTTTTTTTAAAGTCGGCAACAGCTTGTGTAATATCTACTGTCCACTCATCATAGCCGCCCAAATGCGAACCTACTTTTATATCGTAAACATACACGTCTGTTTTTTGCCCTGCGCCTTCAAAGTGCAGCAGGGTACGGCCGTTTTGATAAGGGTTATTTATATTTAGGCGGGTGCGGTACCAGCCGGGGCCCTGGTAATAATTTCCATCCGGGTCAACGGCGTCGCGGTCATTAAAGCAGTGTGGAAGGGATACCTGTGTCCACATAGGCAGCGACTCGGGTTTTCCGGCCCCTACCGGCCTTACGGCTTCCCATATTCCACCGAGGTCTTTTTTCAAAAACGCCCAGTTATTGGTTAAACGGATTGTTTGCTGGCCAAAACAAATTGGAGTTAGCCCAATGCAGGAAATTAGTGTTAAGAATATTAACCTTTTTGTAAGTAGCATTTACTTTTTTTGTTAGTAATTAACCGCCTTTAATTATAAACCAATTATCAGCCTCAATTATTGATGTTAGATGATTGATACAGGCCGGGTTTATTGCCGCCCAGGTTAATGATTGTATTTAATACAATTAAAAACACGAAGGGCACATCATTAAACAGCTTTCGTTTCATTTTTATTAAATATTTTACCAGGTATGCAGGATCTATAATTGGAATATGTTTTACTGCACCTATCAAAAATATCCCGATTACGACACCGTGCAGATGCTTTTGGCATATTTATTTACGACATCGTTTTCGTTAACCTAAAAAATAAGTCTAAAGTCCGGCTAATTACAAGAGCATACGCTATCGCAACCTGGGAACACTAAGGGTATAAATAAACAGAAAACAGTTTCTACTTTTTTGGAGTGGTTGACTTACGTATAAATAGCTGGGTTGGCAAAACCAAAGTTTCAAACCGGGTGGCGGGTTTCTTGCTTAATATGAGATTTAGTAGCATTTCTGTCGCTTTTTGTCCCATTTCAAAAGCCGGTTGATAAATAGAGCTTAATGCAGGGTTTAACACTTCTGCCAGGGAGTTGTTGGTATAACCGATCAGGGCAATTTCTTCGGGGATTTTTATTTTAAATTTATTCAGCAGGTAAAGGGTAACGGTTGTGATCCTGTCGGATGTTGTGAAAATGGCGTCCGGCTTTTCATTCAGCGAAAGCAATTCCTTCAGCGCGTTCTCAATCTCGTTAATGTCCCTGCCGCCATCCGGGCAATGTTTAATGTAATTATCGGGTACTGTTATCCCGGCTTCGGCCAATGCATGATTGTAACCGGCAAGCCTTTCTTTTGTAATTGATATATTGGGCGGACTTGTAATATGCGCTATCCGTTTATAACCCGAATCGAGGAGATGGCGGGTAGCATCATAGCCCCCTTTAAAATTATCGGCAATTACCTTGTGTGTATCTATTTCATCAGTAACGCGATCAAAAAAAACAATTGGCAACCCCTGCTGATGCAGTTTTTGCAGACACTCAAAATCCCTGGTTTCACTTGATAAGGAGATAAGCAAACCATCAATGGAGAGATGGGCAAGATGATTGATATTTTTTACCTCGAGGTCATATAATTCATGCGATTGCGTAATGATAACGTTATATCCCGTTTTGTGGGCAACGGATTCAACCCCATTAATCACCTGCGAAAAAAACTGATTCTCAAAAGTTGATACAACTATACCCAGTGACCTGCTATGGCCATGTTTTAAACTTTGGGCAAAAGGATTAGGCCGGTAATTATGTTTTTCTGCGTAATCGTTTACTCTCTTTTTTGTTTTCTCGCTGATTTCGTAGTTATCCCTTAATGCTTTTGAAACCGTGGATATAGACAGATTAAGTTCCCGGGCAATGTCTTTTATTGTAATAGCGTTGAAATTCATAACTGTTAACTCGAAGCAATTTCGACCGGATTATGCTGGCAGTTCCACAATATAAAAAATCTTATATAACATTAGCAATTTAATTGCAGCTACAGCTTAATCAGCTTAAATGTACACGTAAACCAAAACACAAATAGTGCTTATAAGGTTATAATCAGCCTTATAAATCTGCCTGCCATAACTATAACGTTTGCGTAGAATTAATACCCGTTTACGATGCAATTTAAGGGAATACATTGTAATATTGATTTATCATGGTGCTGTTTTACTAATTACGGTTTCCATTAACTTATAAATCAAGTCGAATAAAACTATGAAAATTAAACCCGTACATCAGCTGATCTTAGCAATAATTAGTTTGGTAACCATGGAAAACACCGTGACCGCACAACAAATTAAGAATGACAGCATCAACCCAAAAACCGCCGAAAAATGGCTGAAAAGCAAAGACTGGAGCAACAATATCAGGTTGAATGTGTATCCATCGGTTAATGCGGTTGAGTTTTATAAACAATACCATGCCAATAAAGCGGTTTGGGATAAAGTGTTCCGGTTTATAAAAGAGCAAAACTTAGATACGCTTAGTGTAGGTAAACATCCCATTGATGGAGAAAACGCCTATGCCAGTATTACTGAAAGCCCATCAAAAGACCTGGAAAAAACAAGCTGGGAATCGCATAAAAAATATATCGACCTTCAATATGTAATAAAAGGCAAAGAACAAATAGGCGTAGCTGCTGTAAGCAGTGCAACTGTTACAAAACCTTATAATGAGGCGAAAGATGGAGCCGCTTACACTGCCGAGGGCACTTACTATACCGCAGAGCCCGGAACCTTTTACCTGTTTTTTCCGCAGGATGCACACCGACCTACCATCAAGGTACCCGGCTATGACATTGTAAAGAAACTGGTGATCAAAATTAAGGTAGCCAATTAACGCTGGCATTTTTTTTAAAATATTCTATGAAAATTAAACACTTACTTCCGCTGATTTTATTTAACGGGATAACGCTCAGTCTTTTTGCGCAAAATAATGCTGATAAAGCCTTCGTTTTTGCCCAGCATCAAACCAAATTGTTGCTTAATGAAACTGATAAGGCAAAAAAAGCAGCAGCTAATCCTAACCTGTTATCTCCGCGCGCACTGAATGCTACCGGCGATTTGGTTATTGTACCTACTAAAGATTGGTGCGGCGGTTTTTTTGCCGGGAATCTTTGGTTCCTGTATGAGTATACCGGCGATAAGTTCTGGAAAGAACAATCCATACCCTATACCACTGCGATGGAGGTCGAAAAAACCAACGGTGTAACGCATGATATGGGCTTTAAAGTTTATAACAGCGTTGGTAATGCCTATCGCCTTACGCACGATGCTGAATATAAAGAGGTGATCATCCAATCGGCCAAAACGTTAATAACCCGTTTTAACCCTGTTGTGGGCTGCCTCAAATCATGGGATAACCGTAAAGACTGGCAGTTTCCCGTAATCATAGATAATATGATGAACCTCGAACTGCTGTTTGAAGCAACCAAATTAAGCGGCGATTCCAGTTTTTACAAAGTGGCCGTGGCACATGCAAATACAACCATGAAAAATCATTTCAGGCCCAATTATAGCTCTTACCACGTAATTGACTATGACCCGCAGACTGGCAAAGTGCTGCATAAACAAACCCACCAGGGCTTTGCCGATAGTTCATCCTGGGCCCGGGGACAAGCCTGGGGATTATATGGTTATACCATGTGCTACCGGGAAACCGGTAATAAAATATACCTGCAGCAAGCCGAAGAAATTGCCAAATATATTTTTAGTAATCCGGCCATGCCTGCCGACCTGGTTCCTTACTGGGATTACGATGCTGCCAAATTACCTGGCCAGCCTCGTGATGCGTCGGCGGCGGCAATTGCGGCATCGGCCCTTTACGAGCTGAGCACATATAGTAAAAATGCCAGGGTGTACAAAACAACTGCCGATAAGATATTGAACAGCCTGAGCAAATCGTACCAGGCACAGCCTGATAGCGCCAAAGGTTTTTTGCTGTTGCACAGCACAGGGCATAAACCCGCCCAAGGCGAGATAGATGTACCCATTATTTATGCTGATTACTATTACCTTGAAGCTTTGTTGCGACAAAAACGTTTGGCCAACAAAAAAAATGTTATCAATACGGCCGGCAGCTTAAAAAACTAATAATATGATACAAAGCAATTTATTTCTGTACGAACATAATACTACCTGGGAAATAACGGGCGACGGCGTTCAGCGCCAGGTTTTAGGGTTTGATGATAAGCTAATGCTGGTAAAAGTAAAATTTAACAAAGGCAGCTGCGGCACTTTACATAGCCATGCACATTCGCAGGTGAGTTATGTGGAAAGTGGCGTTTTTGAAATGACCATGGGCGATACCAAAAAAATCATTAGCAAAGGCGATGGTTATTATGTACCGCCTTATACCATACATGGTTGCGTTTGTTTGGAAGAAGGTATGCTGGTTGATGCTTTTAGCCCGGCGCGATGGGATTTCACCAGGATTGATGGCGAAAAGTATGCTTTATAAGCTGCCTGCATTATTACGTAGTTAAAATTGGAAACTAAAAAAATGAAGAAGAAAATAATATGCGGGTTGGGTTTGTTAGCTATGATTTTGCCAGCTAAAGCGCAATTGGTAAGCCTTAATAACAAGGAGGTTGTTGCAATGCGCAAGGCTATACATCTGGATGAAAAGGAATCGTTAAGTTACAAAAAGGCCTTTGATGCTTATTTAATGACCGCGAAACAGGCCCTTAGCCAATCGCCAAATCCTATAAAGGAAATATTATCACAGGGATTATTGGAGGGCGATCCTAAAAAAACAGCAAGCTTAAAGGCTGTTGAGGATGCTTATAAAGTATACGCGCTGGCACTTGCTTATAAGTATGATGGTAACAAAACCTATTTGGATAAAGCCACTGAATACCTCCTGGCCTGGGCAAAAACCAACGTTGCCACCGGCGACCCGATCAATGAAACCAAGCTGGAAGATATGGTTACCGGGTATGACCTGGTCAGGAATGATGTGCAATTAGCCAACAGGGTAATAATTGATCAATGGCTGCAAAGTATTGCCGATGCTGAGGTAAACAGCGCCTCGGCAAAGCCAGGCAAAAGCACAGCCATAAACAACTGGAATTCGCACCGGATCAAAATGATCACGCTTTTAGCTTATACCTTGCATGATCATAAGTATGATGATCTTATTATAACTGAGCTGGAAAAACAACTTGCTGTTAATTTAAACCCCGATGGCACCACTCATGATCTTGAACAAAGGGATGCTTTTCATTATCATATTTATGACCTTGAACCACTCCTATCTACCTGTATTGCCATTTACCGGAATACCGGCAAAAATTATTTTATCTATCAAACTCCAAATGGAGCCTCCATCAAAAAATCGGTTGATTACATGGTACCTTTTATGACTGGTGAAAAAACACATCCCGAATTTGTAAACAGCAAGGTTGCATTCGACCAGAAGCGTGCAAAAAATAACGAGAAAGGTTATGCGCCTGGTACACTGTTTAACCCACAAAGCGGCTTACAGGTATTTGCTTTAGCTTCATTTTTTGACCGAAGCTACCTAACAGTTATATCAGGCACATCAAAAAGCGGAAGCCAATTCTTTAACTGGCGGATGGCTATTAACGATTTTACAAGAGATAATAAATAATGAGCCCGGAGTACCAATATACATCACTAACCAAATACAGGAGAACGATATCGTTGTAGTAAATATCTTGATGATTTCCTGTAAGAATTGCCATGAATAGCGGTATATTTAAATATTTCAGGCTGTAAAAGATACAGGTTGACTTCCGCTTCATAATTATAATTAGTCAATCTTTTCGGTAATCTCTGTAATGCCGCAAAGCAGTTTTTATAAAAGTTGAGGAGACACAGTTTTAGATAAGAATTATGAGTATTGTTAAAACATTAGGCCAGTTTATTATTGAAAGGCAACAGGATTTTCCATTTGCTAAAGGAGAGCTGTCAAGACTGCTCCGGGACTTAGCGATCGCAGCAAAGATTGTCAACAGGGCAATTAATAAAGCAGGTCTTATTGATATTTTGGGAGAAGCCGGCTCTGTCAATGTACAGGGTGAAAATCAAAAGAAATTAGACCTTTATGCCAATGAGCAATTTATTGCTGCCCTGCAGTGCGGAGGCGAGTGTTGCATCGTTATTTCAGAAGAAAATGACGAATACATTTACATTGATTCTGAAGTATCAAAGGACGCAAAATATATAGTAGCGCTTGATCCTTTAGATGGATCCTCCAATATTGATGTCAACGTAGGCATAGGTACAATTTTTTCCATATACCGGCGCAAATCGTTAACCGGGGCCGCTACACTTGATGATGCGCTTCAGAAAGGAACCGAACAGGTAGCTGCTGGCTATATTATTTACGGATCGTCCACGATGCTTGTTTATACTACCGGGAAAGGGGTAAATGGCTTTACGCTCGACCCTTCCATAGGAGAGTTTTGTTTATCCCATCCGGATCTGCGGGTACCGGATACGGGCAATATCTATTCTATAAATGAAGGAAATTATAATTATTTCCCCGATGGAGTGAAAAAGTATATAAAATATTGCCAGGTAGAAGACAAAGATACAAACAGACCCTATACTTCAAGATATACAGGATCAATGGTAGCTGATTTACACCGGACTTTGATTAAAGGTGGTGTTTTTATTTATCCCCCCACTTCAGGAGCACATAAGGGTAAACTGAGGTTAGTGTATGAATGTAATCCCATGGCATTTATTGTTGAACAGGCAGGTGGACGGGCTTCTAATGGATACAAAAGAATACTTGATGTTGAAGTAGAAGAACTTCACCAGCGATCGGCAATTTTTATTGGCTCGGCAGATATGKTTAAGAAAGCAGAAGAGTTTATGCTTTCTTTTTCGCCCCAGGTTTTTAAAAAGTCATACGAAGGAAATGTTGCCATCCAATAATTTTTGTTGACGGATATTAGTTTTCTAAATCCATTTTCGCCGGAAATACCAGCAATGGGATCTTCTGCTTGTCGAGCGCTTTATAGGCGAGGCTTAGTTTAAGCATCCGTGAAAAAAACGAGCGCGGATGATGAATAATGGCAAGAGCGTCCGCGTTATCCTCTTCGCACAAGCGATTGAGCCTTTGAATCACCTCTTTCCCCCTAACGTCTTTAAAAGCAATATGCGGATACTTTAAACCGGCTACCTGCTCCATAAAATCAATTTCCTTTTCTGTTTTTAACGTTCCGGTTTCCTCCGATGGCATAATATGTACCAGCTCAAATTTTGTGTTGAATATTTGACCAAGCCTGGTGAGGTAGCGCAGGCTTTTGAGATCCTCCTGGCTAAAGTTGGTTGCCACTATAACATTATCAAGTTTTGTTAATTCGGTTTCTGTCCGTAAGATCAAAACAGGACGGCTGGCATGCTCGATTACAGAATAGGTATCACTCCCATAAAAGATATGCTCGAACGAATTATCAGACCGGGAACCCATCACAATCAACTCAATATCATACCGTTTGTCAATTTCTTTTACCAGCTCTCCCAAACTCCCTTCCCCGCATAAGTTGCTGATGGCCGGTTTAAATTCTTCCGGAGGGATCTCACTGACAACTGATTCGAGGTGATTTTGAAAATCAGCAATATGATTTTTACTCTGATTTTCCCAATAAGAAGTATCTTCTCCTCCCCATGGGGTACTGGTATAATAATTGGTTACCGGAATAGTTTGGTAAGCATTAAATAACAAAACATTAGCCTGAAGCTTGCCGGCAAGTTTCACAGCTGACTGAGCTGCATGAGCAGCATTATCTGAAAAATCGGTGAGAACAAGTATAGTTTTCATTACTATTGAATTAATATAAATGAGTAATAAACTGGCAAGACTCAATGCGGATGTTTACCGGGAATCGATAAACAAATATCCCCATTTTTTAAACTAAAAAAAATGACTATGATCAGTTATTCCCTTGAAAAACTGTGTGTTTTGGAACAGGTAAAATACAGCAAACACCCTGCCAAACATCCAATAATCCATCACTTTAACTATCTCAGATATAAACACTGACAAAGTAGCGTCACCACCCGTAATTCTACCATACAATAGTGTGGTCTGGCATTTGCAAGTACCGGCCCGGACACCTGTTTTTTAAAAATGCGAACATCTGTTTAAGTCAAGAATTTGGTGGGATTTTGGCCTGCGGTTAAGCCAACCTGTTCCGGCAAAATATGTCCAGTTAAGTTCAAAAAAATGGACAATAATTGATATAAAGAATAGAAATAGTTTAAAAAAATCGAGAAAAATATACAAATATTACATGATGAGTTTTTTAACCGAACTATTCCCGTTGTCGGCTTCCCGGCGCCGTGTTCTTGTCCTTCCGGTTCACTTAAGCGCTTCCTTAAAAGCACCTTTGAAACACAATACTATCCTATGGAGAAAACAAACAAATCCAATTCCTATTAAACAGATACGCCGCGCTTTGGGTCTGCCGTACACCCACGCCAAATGAGGAATAACCATCTACTGACAAAGTAGTGTCACCATGTGTATGGCGGGGACTGTGTAACTTTGTTTGTATCCCGGTTGTGAGAGACAACTGAAGTGCCAAAATGATTTTAGGTACTTCAGATGGACCGGTATATTAGGCCACAAAAATATAAGCAATGAAGAAAAGCATAAACAGCGGACATTACACAACAATATTCATTAGCATATGCGCTTTTGTTTGCTTATACACCGTGATAAGCAATTATATTGTGACGGCTTGTCAAAATAGCTATGATTCTTCCTACAATGTGAGAAGAAAGACATTAGGGATTCCCCTGATACCTAATAACTGGCACGTCAAGGAGCGCGATCAGAATTTCATATGGTGGACCGGAAATGAAAATGTCATAGGACATAAAAGAAAAACCGTTACTTTTTCAGGTTGCGATATAGAAGGAGAGCTTGATGTTTATACTCTCCCTTTGCAAAATGGAAAAGGAAGATGGCTTCAGGTCGAATATATGTATGGCATTAAACAGCATAAGGATTCAATAGTTTATACCTATCAAATAGAACATTCAGCTAAAAAGATCTCAAAAAATGTCGCTGATAGCATATTTACTACGGAAGGCATAAATAAGGACTATTAACTAATTGGAGTAAAGTCTGGTCGAAACAGGCGCAACAAAAACAACAACGATGAAATTATTACCTGTAATTACCATATTTTTTTTAATAGTGGCATTTAGACCACCGCAGCAAAATATGGATAGAAAAGTTTATACGGAGAGGTTTATGCAAAAAGTGGGCGATAAATCCATGAACTGGATAGAATTTAAGCATGATGAAAAGTCTATTAGTGGAATATTTTATGGCTTCGACAAATTATCGGATGGAACCCCGATTTATTACAAGTCAGAGGTAAAAGGCTTAACTATAGCTAATTCATCTATCCGATTTACGTTGAGCAGCTACATGTTTAGTAAGAGCCCTTTTGAAAACGGAAGTCGTAATAAGGGGTTTTATATAAAGGAGGGGATGAAAACACCAGCGTTGCTCAAATTTCCTCAGAATTTTTCAGGTACTATATCATCCGATAGTTTGAAACTGAAACGATCTTCATTGATTTATGATTCGAGGTTTGATGAGTTAATTCTTATAAAAGTAAAGTAGATGCTAATCTTTCGCTGGTGCACGCGTGTCGCGTGTACCCCGTTGATATATGACCGCTTTGCAAAGCCCGGATGTGCTACTAACATCCGGGCTTTGCTTTAGATTCTTTATCCGGCAGCATAGCTAATTTAAAGGAATCGATGTAGCTTTATCCACAAACTAATGTTGATGAACGGAAAATATTACATTGACTTTTGTAAGGGACAAACATTGGGGAAACGATCCAGACACACGCGACACGTGGCTGTTGCACAACTCGTCAACTATTTCGCAATAATTTATGTTAAGATATTGATTTTTAGTATCTTAACGTCATGCAAGGAAAGAAGCACTATCAAGAGAAACTCTTTACCAATTTCCAATTGTCCGACCGTGTTCCGGCAGACAATATATACCGAAAGCTGAAAGAAACACTAGATC
>NZ_JBFUKF010000106.1:0-15129 GCF_056400985.1 Mucilaginibacter sp. P4_G9
TTCCATACCATCGCCCTATACCATCAAAAACAGGCAGTTGGTTATCAAGTGGACTTATTGGTGCAATTTATAAATCGGTAACGTGTTACCGGGAACAAGATTCAGGTTGAACAYATTACTGTCGAACTCAATCAAACACCCATTACTCGCCCTTTTGGCACAGCATCGAAAAATAAATGGTTTCGCCGCTGTTAAACTTATTATAAATATTTGACCCGGGAACGCCTACGAAATCATTAATGGGTTTACGAAAGGGTTTAATCACATTTTTTTTGATCATGGCTTCCTTATAAGGTGCGCTCAGTTCCATGGCCAGCAGCACATTGGGTGTAATATCCTGTTCGGTTATAACTTTCAATCCACATTCAGTTAGCTGGGCCGGTCGTTTTGGATAATGTACGCGGCCCATAAAATCGGCATATAAAAAAAATCCCCCAGGCTTAAGTGTACGCGCCAYTTCTTTAAAGAAATTGCCGCGATTACCATAGCAGTGCGATGATTCCAGGTTAACAATGATATCAAAACTATTATTATCAAATGGTAAACTTTCTGCATTGCCGGCTATAAAATTTAAATTAGGCTGCTGATAGGTTTGTTTACAAAAGCTGATCACGTTTTCAGAAAAATCAAGCCCCGTTACCGTTTTAGCTCGATGGGCCAGCATCAGTTCGCAACCACCGCCACGGCCACAGCCAATTTCCAGAATGTTTTTACCGGTAAGTTGGGCCTTGCTGAATAAATGCTGGTAAAGGTTTTCACTTAGTGTATCAAAATCATCGGTTACTTTGCCCTGGGTATCCGCAAAACCATAATTCATATACTTCCAGTTGGTTAGTTTTTTAAACCTGCGGGCTACAAACTCATAAAATAGTTGCCAAAGCCGTAAACTCAATTTGGGCGAAAAATCAACCAGGTTTCGAAATAGTTTTGCGAGCATATAAATATTTTATGCTAAAGTAATGTATCATACTTTAGCAATAGTCATCAAATAAAATAAAAACATATGGCTTATATTATACTTGCACAGCCAGTAATCGGTTCCATTCGGGATGGCGTTTTAAAAATGCTGCTACATAAACACAAAGAGGCACCATTTTAAGGTGATTATTCTCTATATAATTAAATGTTTTTTCGACCAGGGCGGCAGCAATACCCATGCCTTCCATTTCTTCGGGTACTTCGGTATGAATCAGGTAGATCTTATCGCCTTTTAGTTTGTAATCAATAAACGCCCGATTGCCTTCAATAATTAATTCAAAATTATGTAAAGCTTCATTATTAATAAGTGGAATGTCCTGGTATCTCATGTGCTTATATTTTATAGTTGTTGGTAGCATGAATTTGAACTAACAGCTTTTGCTTTTTTATCTGTATCGAAACTAAATTAGTAACAAAATTTATAAAGCCACTTAGATACGGTATTTTTGTGCCGATGTTTCACAATCCATCAATAAAAATGATGGATATGCGTTTATAAAACTATTTATCGAAGGCAAGCAGCTGATATTAACTTAGTTGTTTAAATTTAAAAATTTCAATTAATTTTGAATTGTGCTTCTATTTTTATAAAATTACATGTAGGAACATCCCCTGGTTTCGGCTGATAATTTAAACTATTGTGAAGCAACTTAAACGCATCATACTTCAGGTTATGCTTTTACTATGCCTTACCGATGTGACAGCTCAGGTAAAGAAGTCCCGGTATTTGGCTAAACCTAAAAGAAAATCCGCGCCTGCTTTAAAGCAGGTTAATGGAACCCGCCAGTTTAACGAATTTTTGAAGCTCTTGGCCCAGGCCAATGTTAGCTTTACCTTTCCCAAAGGCTTTAGAGAGATCCCCGCCATAAATAATGAAGATTTTTCTTTTGACTACGCTATGGAAATTCCCGGTCAGGATTTTGAGATCTGGTTCCAGGTAAAATCATTAAAGCAAAACTGGCTTAGTTACGAGCGTAACCACGAGCAGGAAAACCCCGATTCGTCATACCTTAAAATGGGAAAAGCGCAAGCCGCGGCATTTACCGGCGAGATGGATAATTTTATACGCGCCATCCCTGCAAATGTACTGGCCCGTTACAGGGCAGATGCAGGAAAATCATACCTGCTTAATCTGCTTGACTTGCCCGAAACAAAGCATTACAAATACGCTCTGCTCATCACCCTGCAACGCAACCATACAGGTACCATCACGGCCGTATGTTTTACGAATGAAAAAGATCCGGAATTTTTCAGGAACATTGACAGGGCCAGTAACTGCCTCCAGTTTAAACCCAGGTAATATAATGTTAATAAGTTGACAGTTTTGAATGCTCAATTCAAGGCCGAAACTATATTTTTGCAGTTGGGTGCAATTTGCGCCTGTTTAAAAATTCTACATAATAAATGGCAGAACCAGTTAATTATAGCGAAGATAGTATCCGCTCACTCGATTGGAAAGAGCATATCCGTTTGCGCCCCGGCATGTATATTGGTAAACTGGGCGATGGCTCGGCTTATGACGATGGGGTATATGTATTGCTTAAGGAGATCATTGATAACTCCATAGATGAATTTGTGATGGGATCGGGTCGCACTATTGAAGTTAATATGAGCGATCATAAAGTATCCGTACGCGACTATGGTAGGGGTATTCCTTTAGGTAAGGTGATTGATTGCGTGTCTAAAATAAATACAGGCGGTAAATATGATAGCAAGGCCTTCCAGAAATCGGTAGGTTTGAATGGTGTGGGTACTAAGGCGGTAAACGCTTTATCAAACAACTTCATTGTACAATCGTACCGCGACGGCCGAACCAAACTGGCCGAATTTGCAAAAGGCGAGCTGATTAGAGATGAGCCTGAAAAGGAAACCAGCCAACGCAATGGTACCGCTATCAACTTTATACCCGATGATACCATTTTTAGAAATTACCGCTTTATACCAGAATTTGTAGATAGCATGATCTGGAACTATGTGTTCCTTAATTCGGGCTTAACACTTAATTTTAATGGTCAAAAATATTTTTCGGAGCGCGGCCTTTATGATCTGCTGACAAAAAATACCGATGTAGAAACACTGCGCTATCCTATCATTCACCTAAAAGGCGAAGATATTGAAATAGCCATGACCCATGGGCAGCAATATGGCGAGGAGTATTACTCCTTTGTAAACGGCCAAAATACTACACAAGGCGGTACTCACCAGGCTGCCTTCCGCGAAGCTGTGGTGAAAACCATCCGCGAGTTTTATAAAAAGGAGTTTGATGCCTCAGATATCCGCGCCTCCATAGTTGCCGCTATAGCCATTAAAGTACAGGAGCCGGTGTTTGAGTCGCAAACAAAAACCAAACTCGGTTCGCAAAATATTGGTCCCGAAGGGCCGTCGGTACGTGGTTTTATTAACGATTTCCTGAAAAAGGAGCTGGATAATTACCTGCATAAAAATCCAGCTGCAGCCGATGCCTTGCTGAAACGGATCCTGCAATCAGAGCGTGAGCGTAAGGATATTGCCGGCATTAAAAAGCTGGCTAATGAGCGTGCTAAAAAAGCCTCGCTGCACAACCGTAAACTGCGCGATTGTAAACTGCATTTTGAAGATACCCACGAGCGCCGCCAGGATACAACCCTGTTCATTACCGAGGGAGACTCGGCCAGCGGATCCATCACCAAATCGCGCGATGTAATGACCCAGGCTGTATTCAGCTTAAAGGGTAAGCCGCTTAATTGCTACGGACTAACCAAAAAGGTAGTTTACGAAAACGAAGAATTTAACCTGCTGCAGCATGCCCTTAATATCGAGGATGGACTGGATGCGCTGCGTTACAACAATATAGTGATAGCTACTGATGCCGATGTGGATGGTATGCACATTCGTTTGCTGCTCATGACCTTCTTTTTACAGTTCTTCCCCGATCTGGTAAAGGCCGGGCATGTGTTCATTTTGCAAACTCCGTTATTCCGTGTGCGGAATAAAAAGGAAACCATTTATTGCTACAGCGATGAAGAACGCCGCAACGCGATAACCAAATTAGGAAACAAACCGGAGATAACCCGTTTTAAAGGTTTGGGTGAGATCTCGCCCGATGAGTTTGGCTTGTTTATAGGCAAAGATATCCGCCTTGATCCGGTGATTCTTAAAGATGCCAACATTAAAGGGCTGCTGGAATATTTTATGGGTAAAAACACACCAACCCGCCAGATGCACATTGTAAACAACCTGAGGGTTGAAAAAGATGACGAAAGCATTAATCCGCTGGTTGCCGAAGAGGCCGATGGGGTGGCATTGCCGGTTGCAGTGTAGTTTCTGAACCGGAATTTTTAGAATTAATGGATTCGCAGAATTCATGMTTATAAAATTCTGATAATTCTTTAATTCGATGAATTCAGGTTAAGACAAAATAATTCTGCTGAATCCTGCAAAATCCATTATCGTATTAAAATAATCTTTACCTTGTATCCCCCGTTCGTTAATGGAATGGGAGATAGTTTTTATATAAACATTTAAAAAGAACCTTTTCCTTTGGAGAGGGCAGGGTGAGGCCATGACTAAGCACGAAATAAAAATAGCTTTTGACGAATACGATTCGATAGAGCAATTGGATAAACCAGACTATGAGCTGTGCCTTGAGGCAGCTAAAGCTTTAAAAAATTCTCATTCGCCATACTCAAAATTCAGAGTAGGGGCTGCGTTACGCCTGCAAAGCGGCCGTATTATTTATGGCAGCAACCAGGAAAATGTGGCTTACCCTTCGGGCTTATGTGCCGAGCGGGTTGCGTTGTTTTATTGGGGAGCCAATCATCCTGATGACCCGGTAGAAAGTATGGCCGTAACAGCCCAAACAGATGAGTTCATGCTCACTAAGCCTGTTACATCATGTGGCTCATGCCTGCAGGTTTTAGCCGAAGTAGAAAAAAAACAAAACAAGCCCATCAAAATTATATTATATGCAGAGCAGGGGGCAGTTTGGGTAATTAAAGGTATCGAAAACCAGCTGCCATTTTTGTTTTATGAAGAAAGATTAACCACATAATCAATGAAAGTAAATAAACACAATTTTCATGAATTAAAGCCGATTTCACTAATTTGATGGTTTCCGTCAATGCCTGTAGCAGACGAACTCAAAGGATTCCAATTCATACCATTCGTACTAATTAAAATTCGTGTAATTCGAATCAATTCGGGTAATTAGTGTTTTTTTAAATAATAAAAAAGACCCCGCCTGGCGGGGCCTATACTTACTTACATTTTAAACACTAAACTAAAACTATCTTTATTTAAAAACGCTGTAAACGTTGGTGATTTTCCATCCTTTGCYGGTATTGGCTACGGTTACATAGTTGGTACGTACAAAACCATCAAACTGCATGTCAACCTTTACCACGGCCATGTCGCTGTTACTTTCCATTATTGTTGTGCTGGTGGTGCAATTTTGCTCGGTATTTTTATTCGCTTTTATCGATTCAATCATTTCACCTTTGGTAAAGCTTAATACGTTTTTACCACGCAATAAATTGAATTTAGCCGATTGGTCTACCACATCGCCAAGGCCTTGTACTTTACCACGGGTCATGGCATCTATGTAGGTATTAATAGCGAAGTTGCGGGTTAAGTTATCGCCTTCTGTGGTTACGTTTGCTTTTGCTACACCGCATACTATTACTAAAGCTAAGGCTGCGATTATTGATTTTAAGGTTTTCATATCATTGTTGTTTTTGAGGTTATTTATTTCTTAATTTATATCTATAAGACAGCAGCAGTATTCCATTCGTTACAGGAGAATCAAAGGATTTATACGATTTAACAAACATTTAACAATTGGTATTTTTTATTAAATATTTAGCAACAGAAATATCATAAACACATAATATGGTCGGCTTTAATACCATTATTTTGCAATTTGCTGAACAGGGCGAAAAAACGGGGTGGACCTATATTGAAATCCCGGCCGATATAGCCCAGGAAATGAAACCAGGGAATAAAAAATCTTTCAGGGTAAAGGGTAAGCTGGATAACCTGCAGGTTCGTGGTATGGCGTTGATGCCTATGGGTGAAGGCAATTTTATAATGGCCCTGAAGCGCGAGATCTGCAAATTGCTGCACAAAGGCCGGGGTGCCATGCTCAAAGTACAATTGGAACCCGACGACGACTTTAAATTTACCATACCTGCCGACCTGCTGGAATGCTTTGAATACGAACCCGAAGGTGAAGCTTTTTTTAACAGCCTGGCCGAAAGCCACCGCGGCTATTTTATAAAATGGATAGATAGCGCCAAAACCGACGCCACCCGCGCTAACCGTATTGCCAGTACCATAAACGCTATGGTAAGGCGAATGGATTACGCGATGATGCTGCGGGAATTGAAGCGGGCAAGGGAGTGAGGAAAGCTTATTTTCCCATCAGCAACTCCTCTATTAATTTGTCCGTCAACACGGTTCGTTCATTGTCAGTTTTCCATTTGCCATTATTGGAGGGAAAAGCATTCCGCGAATAGCCTGTTTGGTTTTTAAAATCAAATATGGCGTGGCAGTAGTTATTGATTAATAAGGAAGCAAACTGCCAGTCATCCGTCCATGCTATTTTAATATTACAGAGCCTGGCTTTATCGGTTACATCGGCAACATTATAAATATGCAGGGCATCAAGAATTTCCTGGCCGGGCATTTTTCCTATCGCGTAAAAATATCCTGTAGTTAAGTCATCTTCAAAAACAACGCCATGAGATTTTGCAGGCGTTACACTATCCAAAAACGTGTCCTCGCCAACAATAAATTCTTCTTCTACTTCTAAAATCATTAAATAAAAATGCTTAAAAATTCTTGGGGCATATAAACAGGCAATACAGCAATACTGTCTTTTTTTAGTTTTTTGTCCCGGGATATAAAATAGTTTAACTTGTGATGAATGGCCGTATAGTATTGAAGAGCATCTTCAATATCATCGATTTTAGAGTGCAAAGCAGATAGTACAACCTGGTGCGGAATATCAATAACTTCAACATCAACTAACAAAGTTAAAAGGATTTCTTTTGCTTTAACATTACCGTAGGCCTTATCAATCCAGTAACCTGCAATATGCAAAACCGATGATGTGATAAATGCTTGAACCTTGTTATTTACAACCAAGTTCATAACTTTTGCAGCCTCTTTGTAATGATCTTCACGTTTAAGGATAAAGTCGAGCAGTATGTTGGCATCCAGAAATATTTTAGATGCCATATTTTTTTGCCTGATTTTGGTAATAAAGTTCTTTTAAATCCGCATTTGGGTCAATATCTGGCGGAGCGAGTTGCTCAACCAGATCAACAATATTTTTTTGTTTTGGAACTTTGGTCAAATTTTTAAAATAGCCCTCCACTAACTCAGAAATACTGATGTGCTGTTTTTGGGCATATATTTTTGTCTTTTCCAGCAAACTCTTTTCTATCGTCAAATTAAGTCTTGTTTTCATAAAGTAAATATACGCATATTTTAAATAGGTGCGTATGGTGTCGAATTAAATATACCTGTTTATAGGGCGTTAATATCTTTTCAATAAATGGGTTTCATTTGGCGCGGTATTGGCTTCGCAAGTTTTATTGGGCTGGTTTTTAGTTTAATGCGAATGTTTTCACCTGTCTTTTTTAATCCCTGAAAATTTCTTTCCCAAAACATTTGCAATTATATAAGTACTTATATAAATTGCACTATGAATTTATATCAAAGCCTGGGTTATTTGGTATTGGGTAGTAGGTTAAGGCGATTGAGTGAAGCTTTTTTGGCCGAAATTAACCGTGCCTACCAAAATGAGGGGATCGATTTTGATGCCAGCTGGTTCCCGGTGTTTTATTTATTGTCGAAGAATGATGCTTTATCTATAAAGGAACTAAGCGAGCAGATCGAGGTTTCACACCCGGCGGCCAGTCAGCTTATTACCAATTTGAAAAACCGCGGACTGGTTACCAGTGCCACCTGTGCCGATGATGGCCGCAGGCAACTGGTAACTTTAACCGATAGCGGCCGTAAGTTATTAGCCCGGATCCTGCCTATGTGGGAGGCGATTAGTAAGGCTATGACCGAACTCATCGATAATGATCCATCATCGAAACAATTACTCCCAGCCATAACCGCGCTCGAAAAAACATTTCGATCGGTTAACCTTGCTGAACGTATTAGCGAAAAATTAGTAACCGAACTAAAATCCGYCAATCATGAATAGTACATTCAATTATGGCAGTAACCATTTAACTATCGGTATTTGCCTTGATCTTGCAGCCGGTAAAATCAAAGGTATTATTAATGCTGATGCCGATAAGGCTATCAGTGCCTCATGGGGCGAGGTAGCAAAAATTGTACATGCCCAAAAGCCGGTTTACGGGATCAATACAGGTTTTGGCCCGTTGTGTGATACACATATTTCTGAGGCTGATACCAGCCTGCTTCAAAGTAATATCCTCAAAAGCCATAGCGTTGGAGTAGGCAAACCCATCCCGCAGGAAATTGCTAAGCTGATGCTGATCACCAAAGTTCAGGCATTGGCCCAGGGTTTCTCTGGCGTGGCGCCCACAACATTAGATCGCATCATCTGGCATATCGATAATGATATTATCCCCATCGTTCCCGAAAAAGGTTCTGTAGGTGCTTCAGGCGATCTGGCTCCACTGGCGCACTTATTTTTACCATTAATTGGTTTGGGTGAGGTTTATGAGCAAGGCGAAAGAAAGCCCGCCGCGCAGGTATTAAAAAATTACAATTTGTCGTCATTGGTATTAGGCCCTAAAGAAGGGCTTGCATTAATTAATGGTACACAGTTTATATTAGCTTTTGCTATAAAAGCTGTGCAAAGGCTTGATGATGCATTGAACCGGGCCGACCTGATAGGTGCTATGTCATTAGAAGGCTTGATGGGGTCTACAAGGCCATTTGATTCACGTATCCATGCGCTCAGACCGTTCAAGGGTATCCAGATGGTGGCAAAACGCCTGTTTACTTTATTAAACGGATCAGAGATCAATACATCGCATTTAAATTGCAATAGGGTGCAGGATCCATACTCGTTACGTTGCATGCCACAGGTGCATGGAGCATCCCGTAATGCATGGCTTCATTTAAAAGAACTCACTGAAATTGAGCTGAACTCTGTTACCGATAATCCCGTTATTTTTAGTGCCGATGATACCATCAGCGGGGGCAATTTTCATGGGCAGCCATTAGCTCTGCCGCTTGATTATGCCACTGTTGCCGCTGCCGAACTGGGTAACATTGCAGATAGGCGTTGCTATCTCATGAGCGAAGGCCGTTACGGTTTACCCAAATTGCTCACCCATGATGCCGGGCTAAATTCGGGCCTAATGATACCCCAGTATACTACTGCCGCGCTGGTTACCGAAAATAAAACCCTGTGCTTCCCGGCCAGTGCCGATAGTGTGCCTACTTCATTGGGGCAGGAGGATCATGTATCCATGGGTTCCATCAGCGGACGTAAGCTGCATATGGTTATTGATAATATCGAATATATCCAGGCCATCGAATTGCTTTACGCGTCGCAGGCCATGGATTTCCGTAGGCCATTAAAATCGACGCCGGTTATAGAGGCACTTCATAAATACGTGAGGCAGCACGTGCCATTTATACAGGACGACCGTGTTTTCGCGGATGACATCAACCAGTTATATCAAATTATTACCGATGGTTCATTTTTGGCAACGGCCAATAATGCAGCCGTTAATAACCATATAAACCTCAGCCATGACGAGTTCGGAATTTATTAAAACCTACGCCAGCCACCCTGTGTATAAGGCACCGCGTGGCATGCAGCTGCACGCCAAAAGCTGGCAAACGGAGGCACCGTTAAGGATGTTGCTTAATAACCTTGATGGCCAGGTAGCCGAAAATCCCGATGAATTGGTGGTTTACGGCGGCATTGGCCAGGCGGCCCGTAACCCGGAGTCGCTGAGGAAAATCATTGAGCTGCTGCTGGAGCTGGATGAGCATCATTCGTTGTTGGTGCAGTCGGGCAAACCGGTAGGTATCATACGGAGTCACCCCGAAGCGCCACGTGTTTTGATAGCCAACAGTAACCTGGTGCCTGCATGGGCCACTTGGGAGCATTTTAACGAACTGCGCGCCAAGGGCTTGATGATGTACGGGCAAATGACCGCGGGCAGCTGGATCTATATAGGTACGCAAGGCATTTTACAGGGCACCTATGAAACATTTGTAGAGTGCGGCAATCAGCATTTTAATGGCGACCTTACGGGTAAACTCATTGTAAGCGCCGGTTTGGGCGGTATGGGCGGCGCGCAGCCATTGGCGGCAACTATGGCGGGTGGTGTTTTTTTAGGTGCAGATGTAGATGCAACCCGGATCCAGAAACGGGTGGATACCCAATACATCGATCGCATGACCTACTCCTACGAAGAAGCCATAGCCTGGGTAAAAGAAGCTATCAGCAAAAAAGAAACGTTATCTGTAGGGCTGGTAAGCGATGCCGGCGACCTGTTGGAAAGATTATTGAATGACAATATTATCCCCGATATTTTAACCGACCAGACATCGGCACATGATCCGCTGAATGGATATATTCCGAATGGTTTATCTTTAAATGAAGCAGCTGTTTTGCGAAAAAGCGATGCTGCTGAATATAAGCGCTTGTCGTTAAAAAGCATGGCCAGGCATGTTGGCTTTATGCTCCATCTGCAAAAGAAAGGCGCCGTAACTTTTGATTACGGCAATAACCTGCGCGAGTTTGCCAAACAAGGCGGCGAGCAGGATGCATTTAACTTTCCGGGTTTTACACCGGCTTATATCCGTCCCTTGTTTTGTGAGGGTAAAGGGCCGTTCAGGTGGGTGGCTTTATCGGGTGATCCGGAAGATATTTACACAACCGACAGGGCCTTGATGGAAGCATTCCCCGAAAATAAACCACTGCTTACCTGGCTCAAAAAGGCACAGGAAAAGATATCGTTCCAGGGATTACCCGCTCGCATTTGCTGGCTGGGCATGGGCGAGCGTGAAAAAGCCGGGCTGATATTTAACGACCTGGTTGCAAGCGGCAAAGTAAAAGGCCCGATAGTAATAGGCCGTGATCATTTGGATTGCGGCTCTGTAGCATCCCCTAACCGCGAAACCGAATCGATGAAGGATGGATCGGATGCCGTATCCGACTGGCCGCTACTCAACCTGATGGCCAATGCATCGGGTGGTGCCACCTGGATCTCGTTTCACCACGGCGGTGGGGTAGGTATGGGCTACTCGCAACATGCCGGCATGGTAGTACTGGCTGATGGTACCGAACGCGCCGCCACCTGCTTAAAACGTGTTTTATATAATGATCCTGCTTTGGGAATCTTCCGCCACGCCGATGCGGGGTATGATAAAGCAGAGGAATGGGCAGAAAAGTTTGGGTTGAAGGTATGGTAGGAAGCCGAAAGCTTAAGGCCAAAGGCTTAAAGCTTTTATAAAACTCGTCATTGCTGTGTACCTACCTATGGCAAGTTGGAGAATCCCAGACTTACGAAGTCTTCAATACTTCGTAAGTCTTTCGCCGATTTGTCATTTATCCTTCAGAGTCCGGGGATTTTAGCTCTCAATGACGAGTACAATAGACGAAACAAGCTAATATGAAAAAACTAATTGGTCCGTTCATGCAAATACTTCCTTTAACAGGGCTGCCATTAAAGGGTGCTTTAAAGGACGAGCAATTGCACATCATTCAGCAAGGAGGTGTATTGGTTGAGGATGGACTGATCATAACTGTTGATGATTTCAATAAACTGAGGTTAAACTATCCATCGGCACAAATAGAAGAAATTACGGGGCCTTACGTGTTACTTCCTGGCTTCATTGACTGCCATACGCACATTTGTTTCGCCGGGAGCCGGGCAAAAGACTACGCCATGCGTAACAGTGGTAAAACCTATTTGGAAATAGCGCAATCGGGCGGAGGCATCTGGGATTCGGTTACCCAAACCCGCGCGGCTGATGACGCTACACTAACGGCGCTGCTGGTAAAACGGGTACAACGCCATTTAGCCGAAGGAGTGACCACCATCGAGGTTAAAACAGGCTACGGCCTAAGTATTGATGCGGAATTAAAACAGTTACGGGCGATAAAAGCCGCAGCCGATAAAACCAATGCAAGCCTCATATCCACATGCCTCGCGGCGCATATGTTACCTAAGGATTTTAAAGGTAATCACCAGGATTATTTAAACCATGTTTTACATGATCTGCTGCCTGTTATAAAACAACAAGGTTTAAGTAACCGGGTTGATATTTTTATAGAGCAAAGCGCGTTTAACACAAGCGATGCATTAAACTACCTGGCTAAAGCCAAACAAATGGGGTTTGAGCTAACTGTTCACGCAGACCAATTTACAACAGGTGGCAGCGAAGCAGCTGTCAAAGCACGTGCAGCTTCGGCCGATCATTTAGAGGCCAGCAGCGATTATGAGATAAAATTATTGGCTAACTCTGAGACCGTAGCTGTAACTTTGCCCGGCGCGTCGCTGGGTTTGGGGATGCCTTATGCGCCTGCCCGAAAGCTGTTAAATGCCGGTGCCTGCCTTGCTATAGCCAGCGACTGGAATCCCGGCTCGGCGCCAATGGGCGATTTGTTGATGCAGGCCGCCGTTATGGCTGCTGCTGAAAAGCTTTGTACTGCCGAGGTTTTTGCAGGACTAACCGCCCGTGCAGCGCAGGCCCTAAAACTAAACGACCGTGGTATTTTAAGCAAAGGTAAACTTGCCGATATGCAGGCTTACCCATGCGATGATTACCGGGAAATATTATACCAGCAAGGGAAACTGAAGCCAACCCATGTTTGGCCGTCTGATTTATTTTGATTTGGTTGATCTTAAGAAAGTGATAAGACCAACGACTAACAACAAATGACTAATGACAAAACTAATAGAATGCGTGCCCAATTTTAGCGAAGGCATAAACCTTGATATCATTAAACAGATCACCAATGAGGTGGAATCGGTTGATGGGGTGAGACTACTGAACGTCGATCCCGGTAAAGCCACCAACCGTACAGTGGTAACGTTTGTTGGTGAACCTTCAAAAGTGATTGAAGCTGCATTCCGCGCTATTAAAAAAGCCGGTGAGCTGATTGACATGAGCAAGCAAAAAGGCGAACATCCAAGAATGGGCGCTACGGATGTTTGTCCGTTGATACCGATCGGTAATATCAGCATGGAGGAGACTGCGGAGTACGCCAGGCAACTGGCAAAACGGATAGGTGAGGAGTTGCAGATCCCGGTTTATTTGTATGAAAATGCACAATCCAATAAAAGCCGGAGTAACCTGTCGGTAATAAGGGCAGGGGAGTATGAGGGCTTTTTCAAGAAGATAAAACTGCCAGGATGGGCACCCGATTTTGGTCCGGCAGAGAATGATGTTCAGCGTGGTGCAACAGTGATAGGCGCCCGCGATTTCCTGGTGGCTTATAATGTAAACCTCAATACTACGTCAACCCGCAGGGCAAACGCCATTGCTTTTGATGTACGCGAGGCCGGCCGTGTTTTGCGCGAGGGTGACCCGATTACCGGTAAAATTATAACGGATGAGAACGGTAGGCCTAAATCTGTCCCCGGCTCATTAAAAGCGGTAAAAGCTATTGGCTGGTATATAGAAGAATATGGTATAGCGCAGATCTCCATGAATCTCACTAATATTGAAGAAACCCCTGTACATAAAGCTTTCGACGAGGTATGCACCAAAGCCAATGAGCGCGGTATCCGCGTTACGGGCAGCGAACTGGTGGGTTTGATTCCGTTAAAAGCTATGCTGGATGCCGGTAAGTACTTCCTGCGCAAGCAACAACGTTCTGTTGGGGTAAGCGAAAAGGAACTGATCAGGATCGCCATAAAATCAATGGGGCTGGATGAGCTTGGTCCGTTTATTCCCGGAGAACGCATTATTGAATATCTATTGAAAGATAAGGCTGATAGCAAGCTCATTAGTATGAGCCTCAGTGATTTTGCCGATGAAACTGCCAGCGAAAGCCCTGCTCCGGGTGGAGGTTCTATCTCTGCTTATGTAGGATCTTTAGGCGCTTCTTTGGCTGGGATGGTAGCCAACCTCAGTTCACACAAAAAAGGCTGGGATAGTCGCTGGATGGAATTTAGCGACTGGGCAGAAAAAGCCCAGCAATACAAAAAGGAGCTGTTGGGTTTGGTCGACCTGGATACCGCGGCCTTTAATAAGATCATGGAATCATTCGGCCTGCCCAAATCAACCGATGAGGAAAAGGCAGCAAGGGATCAGATGATCCAGGAGGCCACCAGGTACGCTATCGAGATTCCTTTTAAAGTGATGCAGGCAGTGTTGAACAGTATGGAAGTAATAAAAGCAATGGTGCTGACAGGTAATCCTAATTCCATAACCGATGCAGGTGTGGCGGCACTTTGTGCGCGTACGGCGGTATTGGGTGCTTTCATGAACGTAAAGATCAACGCTTCGGGTTATAAGGATAAAGATTATGTGGTAGATATAATTTACCGGGGCAAGGAGATTGAACGCGAGGCGATTGCGCTGGAAGCCGAGATCATCGAATTGGTGAATGGGAAGATAGGGTTATAGCATCTGTGCTATATTAGCCGCCTGGGTGTTCCATCGGAACGGTGGAACATTGTAGAACGGGCCGAACGCTATTTGTGCTGATAGTCAATACTTTAAGCTTTGTTAAAAACATGGGGTGGAACGCCATTTGTGCTTGTAGTCAAGTACTTAGCGTTTTGAGTTGTAAGTGAATATTCTGGTGATAGCGCTCATTTTTGGAGAGAAAACTATTCGGCCAACTGGTATTCTTTGATCAATGCCGAGGCAGGGATGTGTAGTAATTCGCTAAACTTCCTGATCATTGTTAAAGACAAGGTCTGTTTATAATTTAAAACTTTACTAACTGTGCCCTTATCACCATATTCTTTTGCCAGGTCTGAGGATTTATAGCCGAAATCCTCCATCCGGATTTTTATTAATTCGATAGGATCTACTTCTGGTAAATCGCTATGTGCTTTTTCATACTCAGAAATAAGTAGGACAAGCAGTTGTTTTTCTTTATGTTCCTCAGAATCTTTTGGTGAACGCTTAACCTTTTCATAACGGTCAACGGCCTGGTTGTATTCTTCTTCAGTTTCTATTATGAACCACTGTGGTTTTGTCATGTTC